>JAJYDH010000152.1 GCA_021777685.1 Planctomycetota bacterium
TCCGGTCCATGTAGACGCTCTCACTCATGCAATCTGGGCCGAGGAGCGGGAAATGGTGCTAACTTCGGCCCTGGAACGCGAGAAGCCCCGAAAAACCGTGCCATCATCGTGATGGACTACCCGCGATTCGGCCGATCGGGAAAGCGATTCCGACGCCCGTCCCGAGCGGAATCGGGCGGGCGTCGGCTGATCTCGACAGGTTTGTGAAGGCGGCACGGAGGCCCGGGAGCCGATCAAGCCAGGCTCACTACTGGACGCTGCCGACGATCACATTGTTGATGATGATCTGACCGTCGGGGACGACGGTCCCGGTCGGGATGGTCGAGTTGGCGACGTAGGCCCGGTTGCCGATGATTGAGGAGTTGCCGATCGTCGAGCCGATGACGACCGACCCGGCGCCGAGGGTGACATTGTCGCCGAAGGTGGTGCTCGAGGTCGGGGTGCCCTGGATCACCGCCCCGTCGCCGGCCGTGAACGACCGGCCGATCGCGATCCCGCCCACGAGGGTGGTCCTTGTGGCGATCGTGGTGACGACGGTGCCGGTGGTGGGATCGCCGGCGGCGTTGGAGCCGGTGGTCGTGACGGTCGTGGTCCCGGCGGTCGCGGTCGGGGCGGAGGACGCGGTGGCCGTCGAGGTCGTGCTGGTGGTCGTCGTCACGCCGGTCCTGGTGTCGGTCGTGGTGGTGACGACGGTCGTGGTCGTCGTCCCCCGGACCCCGCCCAGCGGCGAGTGGATCGACACGCCGTTGCCGAGGTGCGCGATCGAGCCGATCTTGATCGGCTGGCCCTCGTCGGCCCGGATCGTGTCATGCTTGCCGAGGGCTGGGATGACCTGGTGCGGCCCCTGGTCCAGCACCGAGATCCCGCCGATGAACCGCGCGGGGAACGAGTAGGCGTGGTTGATGGCGATCGGCTGCTGCGTGCCGTCGGAGGAGAGGAACGTCGGCGTGCCCGAGGCCGGCTCGAACGCGACGGACTTCGAGCCCGGCTCGCTGCTGGCCCCCAGGACCGTGTTCAGGGCGCCGAAGAAGATCGACGAGCCCGAGGCGACCGCCGAGGGGACCGGTCCGCCGCTGGCCGCGCCGCCGGTCGCGGCGTTGCCGTGGAAGAGCGTGGCGTAGCCGCCGGCCAGCGCGGTCGAATTGGCGATCTCCCTGGAGGCGTTGGCCGGCGAGGTGTCGGTCGACGTCACCTTGACCACCCTGCCCAGCGAGGGGTCGGACGCCTGGGCGTCGTCGGTCACGCTGGCGCCGGGAAGGACCCGGTAGCCGGCCGGCACGACCACGCCGGGGCCGACCCGCGCCAGGGCCCCGACGAACGCGCCGGGCTCGATGATCGCGCCGTCGATCTGGGCGTTGGGCCCGATCGAGGTCGCCGCCCCGCCCCGGGCTCCGATCGCCGCCGGCCCCTTGATCACCGCGCCGTCGCCGATCACCACGTTGTCGCCGACGAAGATCCCGGGCGACTGCGACTGGCCCTGCGGGTTGGCGATCAGCGTCGCGTTGTCCTGGATCGTCGTGCTCGAACCGATCAGGATCGAGCCCTTCGACGCGTTCAGCGTGACGTTCGGCGCGATGTAATCTCTCTGGCGGACCCTGATCCGGTTCCCGCCGATGATCGTGTCCGATGGGTCGATGAACGTCGCCGCCGCGACCGGCGATGCGAACGGCAGGACCGGCGAATTCGGGCGGACCGGCACGCCCAGGCCCCCCGTGGCCAGCAGGGCCCGGACCTCGGCCGGGACCGACATCTGGCCGCTCATCACCAGCCGCGACTCCAGCCTCTCGTCGACGGGCCGATACGGACGCCAATCTCGCCGATCCCTGGTCTTCATGAGATTGCCTTTGCGAATTGGCCCGCCTTGAGGCCAGTACGGCATACATGGCCGAGCACATCCCTTATGCGCGGCCGTCGGACGGATTTTCTCGTATGGGGACTATACCCCACGTTCCCTGAGAAGGAAATTTAGGGCGATTGCACAAGCTGGGCGAGAACCCCCTTTCGACCTGAAGTGAACGGGGGATTGGCCAAAGACCGCCTTGGCGACGGCCGGGGGTTGGAGTAGCGTGTCGGCTCGCGTCAGGAACGCCTCTCGTGCGAGGGCCCGGAAGGCGCGACGGGCGGGAATTCGGAGCAAATCTGACGATGGCAACAACTTCGGCCGAATCCCGCCGCTCGATCTCGCTCCCCTGGGGCGACGGCCCGCCCCTCCCGCTCGCGATCCCCGAGCACTGGGACGTGGCCGACGTCGCCCGGCCCGACCTGGCCGGCGCGATCGACGATTACCCCTCGGCGCTGGCCCGGGCGCTCGACGAGCCCGAGGGCGGCATGCGGATCGACGATCTCGCCCGACCCGGCTCGACCGTCGCGATCGTCGTCGACGACCCGTCGCGCTGGACCCCGGTCCGCGAGGCCCTGCCGATCCTCCTGGGACGCCTGCGGGACGCCGGAGTGGCGTCTTCGGACGTCACGATCAGCGTCGGGGTCGGCCGCCATCACGCCGTGGACGCGGATTCTATGCGTCTGAGGGTTGGCGACGCCGTCGCGGACGCCCACCGCTGCTTCAGCCCGCCGGTCGACGACCTCACGGATTACGACGACCTGGGGACGACGCCCGAGGGGGTGCCGGTCCGGGTCTTCCGCCCGGTGGCGAGCGCGGACCTCCGGATCATGGTCGGCTCGGTCCTGCCGCACCTCCAGGCGGGGTTCGGCGGGGGATACAAGCTGATCTTCCCGGGCAGACGCCACCGGTCGACGCTCGCCGCCCTGCACCGGAAGGGGCTGGGAGGCGACCACGCGGGGCGACTGCTGGGGTCGGACGCGACGGGCAACCCGATGCGGCGGGCGATCCGGTCGGCGGCGGCGAGGCTCGGGCCTTGCCTGTCGATCAGCCACCTGCTCGGGCCGCCGGGGACCGTTCTGCACGTCGCCGCCGGCCACCCCGACCCGGTGCAGGACCGCCTGGCGGCCGAGGCCCGCCGGCGGTTCCGGGCGCCCGAGATGGACCCCTCCACGGTCGACGTCGTGGTGGCCGGCAACGACCCCTGGCCGGGCGACCCGATGATGAGCTTCAAGGTCCTGCTCCAGAACCGCGCCGCGGGCCGGCCGGGCGGGGTCCTGGTGGGTTTCTTCCGGACCGACCCCGGCGAGATCGACCGGTCGGTGCCGATGTCGACGCTCCGGGGGATCGCCGCCACGGGGATGGCCGGGGGCTGGGCGATCCGCCGGGGGCTGGCCGTGGTCGACCGGGTCGTCTCGACCCTCCACACCCCCAGCGAGTTCCTGATCCGCTGGGCCAGGGAGCTGGTCGTCGACCGGACCGTCCTGGTCTACGCCCCGCCGCTTCACGACAAGATCGGCCCTCATCTCGGCCCGATCCGCGTCTTCGACGACCAGTCCAGGCTCTGGGAGGCCGCCGAGGCCGCGCTCCCCCGAACCGCCGCCCCCCGCTGCCGAGTCTTCCCGCAAGGCGGGCTGACGTACTGCCCGGTCCCCTGAGAGTGGTCAGTGGTCAGTGGTCAGTGGTCAGTGGGAAACGATAGAATTTCCGGGGTTCACCCGGAAAAGCGCCCGCAAACCAGCTATCTTTGAATCTGACCACTGACCACTGACCACTGACCACTGACCACTGACCACTGACTGCTACCGCGAGAGGCCATGAAGATGCCCGAGGTCCGGCTGATCCCGCTGGGGGTGGGCGATGCCTTCACCGCCCGGCATTACACGACATGCCTGGCCCTGGGCGTCGACGACTCGTGGCTCCTGATCGACTGCCCGCATCCGGTCCGGAAGATGTGGCGCGAGGCGTCGATCGCGGCGCTGGGCTCGCCGCTCGACCTCGACCGGGTGGTCGGGGTGGCGATCACGCATCTGCACGCCGACCACGCCTCGGGGCTGGAGGACTTCGCCTACTTCACGCACTTCGGCCTGAGGCGCCGGGCGACCTGGCTGGCGCACCACGACGTCTCCGCCCGGCTCTGGGACGGCCTGCTCTCCGCCGGGATGGGCCGGATGCGGAACACGCCCGGAGGCGCCCCGACCCGCAAGCGGCTGGATGATTATGTGGACATGATCCCGCTCGATTTCGCCAGGCCCGTCGAGTTCGGCCCGTTCTCGATCGAGTGCCGCCCGACGATGCACTCGATCCCGACCACCGCCTTCCGGATCAGGGCCGCCGGCCGGACCTTCGCCTTCAGCGCCGATTCGGCGCACGATCCCTCGCTGATCGAATGGCTCGCCCCCGCCGACCTGATCGTCCACGAGGCGACCACGCTCGAACAGTCCAACGTCCACACCCCGTACCACCACCTCGCCGCCCTCCCCGAGGAGTTGAGGGCGAAGATGCGCCTGTCGCACCTCCCCGACGACTTCGACCACGAGTCGAGCGCCATCGAGACGCTCCGCGAGGGGCGGTGCTACGTCATCTGAGCTTGATCTATCAAGAGCCCGGGAGAACACATGAAAGATTGTGAATTTGTCATTCGCAAACTTTCACGGGATAACGGCGATTTTGCCTTCCCCATACCATTTGACATCATCGCGGTCGAATATCGATGCCCAGAATCCAACCGACTTCTGCCCGTATTTGAAATCGATGATCGCGTTACCTCTCTTCTTTTTTGCCTGATCCGCCATCAGCCGCTTGACGTCGTCCAGATTTTTTAACTGAGCGGACTTGAACACTCCGCTGATCTCGACCCGGATCGATCGGAGCTCCCGCGCCCCTGGCGGGCAGCCCTCGACGAATTTGATGCCATCAAAGACCGAACTATACATCGTTACCTCTCCATAATGATGACGATCTCGTCCCGCTGCCCACCAAGACCGTGCACACTCGCGGTCGCCACGCCCTTGAGTGACCAGCCTTGGCTGGCGTACGAATTCAGTGCTCCTTCCACTTTCTCCGGGTCGAACTTGCCGGAGAACCACTTATCCTTCTGGGTGACCACTTTATATTCGCGCCGGTGGCCGTTGCTTACCGGGCCTTCCGATGGCTCGGCATTCATACGCGTTAGGATTGCATTCAAGACCTTCCAGACGTCTGTCAGTGACGCTTCGCGAGTGACGCCAACAAGGTCTTCTGCGAGGCCTTCGTGCAGGTAGTCGAGATTGACCGCACCTATACCTGAGAAAAGTTCGGAAGAAGGTCGTGGGACCACTAAGATTGTGCCGCAAGCCGGGCACTTCGCCCTGCGACCCGCGTGCTCATCCTTCGCCTTGAACATCCGACCGCACGAGCAGCCGACCTCGATCGACATTATTGGGAACCTCGCGACCCTTCGTTGTATCTTCGGTGCCTCTCAAAACCCCAGCTATCATCCATGTTCCGATGACAGTATGCCAGAGTCCTGTCTCAAAAAAAGTTTCCGTAGCATTTCACGGCCATCCGCCAACTCGGAGTTGCGGGCGGTAAGAGGTTGATGAAGCCTGCGATACGATTGACAATTCTCCACAAACCCCGCATTGACCGATTCTGGAACCGGTTTCATAACATCTAGCATGGAAGGATTTCAGGGGCAATCTCGGTCGGGCGGATTGGCCCGGAAAGCGTTCGCCATGGATGGTCGAAGGAGACGGATCGCCCGCATCGCATTCGTCGCCGCCTGGTTCGTCGCCCTGGGCCTGGCCCTCAAGGCGGGCTCGACGGCCCCCGAGACCGGGCCGGAACACCTGATCGCGCTGCTCTCGATGGCCTACCTGGCGGCCTGGGGGCCGTTCTTCCTGCTCTCCGGGCGAGGCTCGGCCGCGCGGGCGGCCCGATTCGCGGCCTGCTCGGCCTCCCTCCACCTGGGGCTCTCCCTGTTCGAGTTGCCGGCGGCGGTCGGCCTCATCGACTACCGGACCGTCTTCCGGACGCCCACCCCGGCCTGGAAGCGGCCGGGCAACCGGCCCGACCCGGACCTCGTCTTCGTCCGCGAGGGGCACCGGCGCGACCGGCTCCGGTTCCTCGGGGCGGATCGGAACCGGCTCCGAGGCGCGACCTCGCCCGGCCCCGTTTACGAGTGCGACCTCAAGACCGACCGCAACGGATTCCGGAACCCGGTCGACCTGGCGAGGGCCGACGTCGTCATCCTCGGCGACTCGTTCATCGAGGGGCTGCAAGTCGCCGCGCCCGACCTCGTCTCGGCCCGCCTGGCCGATCGGCTGGGCTGCACGGTCGCCAACCTGGGCCGGACCGGCTACGGGCCGCAGCAGGAGGGGCACGTCCTCCGCCGGTTCGGCCTCGGCCTGTACCCGAAGACCTGCGTCTGGGCCTTCTACGAGGGGAACGACCTGCAAGACGTGGCGATGTACGACGCCGACCGCTCGCGAGCCGGCCGCGCCCGGCCCGAGTCGACCACGAGCGCCTGGTACACCCGGAGCCTGATCCGGAACGGCCTGGCCTGCCTGATCCGGACCCGGATCCACCCCGAGCCGACCTTGCTCGCGACCCGCCACGCCGGTCGATTCGCCGGCAGGTCGGACGTCTATTTCTCGTGCGGGGTCCACGAAGGCGAGACGCTCCCCGAGGACCGCGAGACCTCGAAGGAACTGGCCCGGTTCCGCTCGATCCTGGCCGAGGCCCGCGACGCCTGCGACCGCGCGGGGGTCGACCTGGTCGTCGCCTTCGTGCCGGCCAAGTTCCGGGTCTATCGAGACTTCTGCACCTTCGGGCCCGATTCTCCCTGCCGGGACTGGCCGATCGACAACCTCCCGGCCGCCGTGGGGCAAGCCGTCGCCGCCGTCTCGCCCGAGGTCGGCTTCCTCGACCTCACCCCCCGCTTCCGCGCCGAGGCCGCCGCCGGGGCGATGCCCTACCTCGCCGACGACACCCACTGGTCCGCCGAGGGCCACCAGGCCGCCGCGCAAGCCCTCGGAGACTACCTCGCCGGCTGCCCCGATCGCGACCAGGCCACGACCCGGGCGCGGCTGGTCCGGGAAGTCCCCGACCGGCGTTGATCTTTACGAGGCCCTGGTTCCTCTTCGATCGGATCGCGGCCGGATCTACTCCCTCGGGCCGAATCCCGGTAGAATTGAGCCTGGCGATGATACCAGGGGTCCTTCGTTCCGAGACTCATGGCGAAGATTTACCGGTCGATGAAGAAGGCCAACGATGGCAAGCCCGTCGTTGATGACTCGGGAAAAGGGCTCGGCGTTCGAGGTGTGCCGGTCAATGGGAAAATTGACGTGGACCTCGACCAGGATGGAAATGTCGTCCTGAACGACAAGGGGATGTCCGTCGCCCCCGCCTGGCGATTGCTGCCCTATTACCTCGTGCCGATGCATCTGGCCGGCAAATTCCCGGGGGCTCGCGGCAAGAATCTACATTGCTTCACGATGGGAGACGGGCCGTTCGAGGATGGTCCTGTCGCCGAAGGGCTCGACCTCAAGCGAGACAGACCGGAGCATGGAAACGTCGTCCCGCGAGCGTCCGTCCGCCTCGATCAGTTCCAGACGGACCTGGCGAATACACGCGACCGCTGGGTCGAAGACGAGGCATGAACCATGACCAGGCGCCCCTTCTCGACAAGTCCCGGCTACCTCCAGTCCATTCGCGGGCTGCATAGCCTCCACGCCCTCACCGTCGCCGGTTCGGACGACTCGCCGGAGGCGGATGCGGTGCGCGACGGGTTGGATCAATATTGGTACGACCTCTCGAAGACCGAGCAGGATCGCATCACCGGGCTGTCCGCGGATCTCTTTTCGATCAGCGAACCTGTGAAAGAGCCGTTGCCGTCGAATCCGCAGGTTCAAAGAAAATTGGACGAGGCCAGAGAAGCCACGAAATCCGGGAACTGGGATCAAGCCCTAACCTTGCTCCGACGTTGGGGCCAACACGTCGACCCGGCGAAACTTTCATTCCTCCGGGGCACCGTCTGGCATGAGGCAGGGGATGATAGGACGGCGAATCTATTTTTTGAACACGCTTCTTTATTAGACCCAGTCACGTTTCAGGAGTTTTATCTTGCAAATTTGTGGCAGACCGATCCCGAGAGGGCCCGGGAAATCGCGGGAGATGTTCTCAAATCGGACCGCGATTTCTCTCCGGAGGTCGTGGTTACCGCGGCCCACATCCAGCTCTTCGGGATTCAGGGATCGATCGTCGTGGAATCTCATTCCATCATTGAAGATTTAATGTCTATATTAAAACGGGTTCTTGTCCGAGTGGAAACCGAAGATCATGCGAAGTTGTACCCAAACGCGGGAGAGTTGCTTCGACTTCACGCAATTTCGATCCTGGCAGAATGCTATGACCGCCTCGGGGATCGAAGGACGGCTATCCGCTATCTCAACGATTCTCCCTCGATCCGACCCGACGATGATGCCATTCTTGTGAAACGAGGCATTTTACGATACGGCGTCGAATCCGGGGCGGTGGATGACCTCCAACGTGCGGCGGAGCTAGGTTCGCATCATCCCTGGCCCTACTTCTACCTCGCCCATCACGCCCTGGTCGAAGGCCGTTATCAAGATTGCCTCGCGATGTGTGAGCGAGGATTGGCGTTGACCGTCCCCGACGAGGTCCGCGCCAACCTCCACGAATGGCTCGCCATCTCCCGGGCGGAGTTGAACTACCCGGCCGATCGGGTCCGATCGGCTTTCGAGGAGGCAGTCCGCCTGGCCCCCGACGCCGATCACATCCGGGACAATCTCGCATCCTTCGAGAAAGCCCTGGCCGACCCGACCGGGCCGAAACCCGACTGGATCAAGCTCAAGGCGTCCACGGTCCAGGCGTTCGGCCGCTCCGAGTATCTGCCCCCGTTGCGGCCGATGCCGGTCGCGGCCTGAGCGACGGACCAGCCGGCCGTACAGCTCAACTCCGGAACACGGTCAGGTCGGTGTTGATGATGTAGAGCGGGGCCGAATTGAGGGTCGGGCTGGAGGCGAGGGGTTGTAGCCCCGGGCCGTTCGGGTCCTGGATCTTGATCCCGGCCCGGGTCCGGTCCAGGCTCACGATGTAAGGGTTGAAGAGGCTGAAATACTGCCGGCCGATCGTCAGGTTCAGGTCATTCCACCCGTTGTTGTTGGTGAACGACAGGGTGACGTCCCGGCCCGACTGGTTCAGGAACACGACGTAAGCCTGGGGCAGGGTGTCCGCCCTGCCGGTGACGACCGTGTTCACGCCACCGCCGACATCGACGCCACCGCCACCGCCAACACCAATGCCCCCGCCGGGGCCGTGGCCGGGCGGCACCGACGCCCCGCCCAGGCCGGGCCCGGGGATCGTGAAATGGGCGGCGGCCTGCTTCGAGGGGCCCGTCGCCAGGACCGTGGGCGACTCCCCCTTGAGCCGGATCAGCGCGACCGGCTCGGCCCGGTTGACGTGCGGGAAGGCCGTGCCGCCCTTCGGGATCGTGAAGGTGGAATAATTCCGACCCTCGTTGAAGCTGATCTGGTAGGCGACGTTGTGGCCCGACCGGTTCGCGACCTCGACCCACGCCTGGCCGTGCGCCCAGGCCGCAGTCAGGCCCCCCGTCGCCAGGGTCCGCCCCTCGCACGCCTCGAACGCCGGCCGGAATGCCGCCTTGTTCCCGGTGGACATCGGTCAGATCTCCGGATGCGGGGGTCGTGGAGTCGCCTCAGGATAGTCTAGCCGATATTCAGGCCAAGACAAAATGAGTAATCCATGCAATCTGGGCATTTGACGACGTGGTCACGGCACTCGCCCCGATCGCAAAAATCGCGATCGTCGGAAATCGTGTGATAATCGGCCGTTCCGGAGCACGATGGTAAGGATCAGACGGCGACGCGGGTCGCCCCTCATCGTTTGAAGGTCGCACCCGGGAGGTCCGTCATGGTTTGCAGCCCCGCCCAGCTCGCCTCGAATCGCCGGAACGCCGCGAGATCGACCGGGCCGAAGTCGCCCGAGGGGAAGGCCCGGTCCCGGCGGAACGCCCTCAAGCACGGGATGACCGGGGCCGGGGTCGCCGTGCCCGGCGAGGACTCGGCGGCCGTCCAGGAGCGGTTCGAGGCGTTCGAGGGAGACCTGAAGCCGAAGGGGCCGGTCGCCGAGTTCATGGTCCGGCAGGTCGCCCTGATGTCGGTCCGGATGGAGCGGTGCGCGCTCCACGAGGCGGCCGGGCTGACCCGCGACATGCTCCGCGCCGGCGGCTCCGAGGCCGACGCCCGCGACGAGGAGTTGAAGGAGATCATCGCCTCGATCGCCGACGACCCGGCCTCGGCGACCCGGAAGCTGAGGCGATCGCCCGAGGGGATCGACTGGATGATCGGCCGCTGGGAGGACCTCAAGGCCGACCTGCTCGACCGGACCATCTCGCGCTGGTCCTCGCCCCATCGCGAGATGGCCGACCGCCTGGCCGGACGCCACCCCCTGATGGTCCGGCCGTCGAGGCTCGCCGCGCTCTCGGAGGCCGTGCAGGGGAATTTCCGGTTCCTCGACGAGGCCGAATGGGCCGACCTGCCCGCCCCGGCCCGCCGCGACGCCGCGAGGGCCGAGCTGGCCCGGCTCTTCGACGCCGAGATCGCCCGGCTCCGGCTCGACCGCGAGGGGCTCGACCACGAGGCCATCGCCGCCGAACGCGCGGGGGCCCCGGCCCGCGCCCTGTTCGGGGTCTCCCGAGAGGCCGTCCTCGCCCGGCGGTACGAGGCCGCCGCCTCCCGCGAGTTCTACCGGGGCCTGAAGGAGGTCGAACGGCTCAACGCCGAGGCCGAGGCGGCCGTCGAGGCCGAAGAGGTCGCCGCAAGCCCCGACGAGGCCGGGGATTGCTCCGAACCGGGTTCGTTTGGCGCCGAGGCGGCCGGCGAGCCGGCGGGGGATCTCACCCCGACCGTCGAGGGGCGTTCTCCGGCCCCGACCCGGCCCGAAATGGCCCCGGAACGCCTCCAAAACCCCGGCCGACGGCCGGCCCGAGGGGCGCGGACGGGATAAAATCCGCCGGGGCGGGTGTCACCAACGGAGAATCTCCATGTATTCAAGATATCGAGGCCCCGAGTCGCCGATCCCAGCCGGGGGGCGGCACGCGGGCCCCTCCTCGATCCACCCGCTCGCCCCGCGAGCGGCCGGACGAGGGTCCATCCTGACCCCCCCATCCGGCTCCCCCCTCTCGTGGCCGGTCGGGGCGCGCCCAGGCTCGCCCCGGCGGGATGGACCCTCGCCCTTCCGGGGTCGCCGCGCGTCGACATCGCCGCCTCGCACCGGCCCGGGAATCTTATCGATACCCCGAGGCGACTTGTGGAACTGCACGGATGATGGTCAATCTGAGTAGGAGTTACGCAGTTGAAGGTTCAGAACGCTCTCGAATCGGAAAGACGGTCGATTCTGGTAGGGTGGGCACCGCCCACCATGCTGCGTCGATCGTGGTGGGCGGTGCCCACCCTACCAGAATCGACCAATCCCAAGTCAGCCGGCCTGGACTTGTGGAATTGCACGGATGATGGTCAATCTGAGATCTCAGATTTGAAATCTCGAATTCTTCTGGATTCCACAGGCTCCATCCCCACGAACAGCCTCGGCACGGATTAATTAATCCACAACTCGTGCCCCCGTCAGTCGTTGTGGCGGGCGCGGAGCTTGGGGGAGAGGCGGAGGATGAGCTGGGCCCGCTCGAACTCGCCGAGCCATTCGGACGTGACGAGCCGGGTGGCGTCGTCGGTGGGCGCGACCAGGCCGGTCGGGCAGGCGGGGCCGAGCTGCTCGGCGGCCAGCCGTCGGTAGGTCGAGAGGGTCCGCTCGCCGTAGCGGGCGACCTCCTGGAAGTCCTCGCTGAGGAACAGGACCGTGGGGACCCGATGGCCGCCGTTGATGGCCAGGGCGTCGGCGACCTCGGGCCGGGCGTCGCGGTCGAGGAACCGGAGGTCGATCGCGGCCGAGGCCCGGGCGAAATGATCGAAGATCGAACATTGGTTCACGCAATCGCCGCACCAGGCGCCGGCCAGGACCAGGACCGGCATCCGCCGGGCGAACCCGCCCAGCAGGGCGACCTGTCCCGGCTCCAGGGCGATCCGGGCGTGCATCGCGTCCCACCGGGGGCGCTGGGTCGCGGTCGCGTGGCGGTCGAGGAAGGCGGCGTAGGGCAGGGCGGCGTCGAACGCGGACGGCCAATCCATCGGAGATCACCTGGGTCGCGAGGTCCGGGCGGGCCGGCGGTGCGCCGAGGTCCGCCATCCGGCCCCTATTGTCGCCGATCGGCCCCGGGCGGCTCAAGCCGGCCCTTCCTCCTCGAAGGCGTACATGTCGCGGATATGATCGTTGAAATAAGCACCTTTCGACTCGGCGGCCATCAGCTCCTCGAACAGGGAATAGGGCACGTCGAAGTAGCGATAGACCCGGCCCGATTCGGCAAGCTCGACCTCGAGGATGCTGGCGGTCGGGGCATAGCCGACCGAGCGGATCAGGCTCGATTCGACCGGCTGACGGTCCATGGGCGGGGCTCCGGCGGCGTCGCGGTTGGTCCTTTCATCGAGCATGAGCCGCCCGGCCGGGCCGGTCAAGGGTC
>JAJYDH010000713.1 GCA_021777685.1 Planctomycetota bacterium
GTCAAGGTCGTCTCGCTGGCCCTCTCCGACGGGGTCCCTGGCGCCGAGGGATCGCCCTCGGCGGGCGACCTCTCGGACCCCAACGTCCCCCCTCCTCGGGGCTCGTTCGCCTCGTCCGAGAGTCCTACGCCGATTCACACGGGCCCTCCGCCGATGCCTGGTGTGGGCTCGAACATGGACCCGGGGCCCAGTTCCGGCGAATTCAACCCGTTTTCGACCCGCGAGCCCTCGGGTAACGGGGCCTCGTCCACAGCTCCGGCGGACGACCCGTCCAACCCCCCGATCACGGTCTCGAACCCGAGGTTTGCCCTCAAGTACGAGGTCGACGACGCCGGGCCGAACGGGCCGGCGGCCGTCGAGCTGTTCGTGACCACCGACGGCGGCCGGACCTGGTACTCGCGAGGCGAGGACCCCGACCGGAACTCTCCCTTCCCGGTCGACCTGGGCGGCGAGGGGACCTTCGGGCTCAAGCTCGTGGCGAGGTCGGCCGCCAACCAGGGGGACCAGCCGCCGAACCCCGGCGAGCCGCCCAGGACGATCGTCGAGGTCGACAGCACGGGCCCGAACGTGAAGCTCGAACCGGTCCGGATCGTCGGAGCGAAGGCCCTGATCACCTGGCACGCCAACGACCCCCACCCTGCGCCCCGGTCGGTGATGATCTCGGTCCGGTCCGACGCGCCCGAAGCGAAATGGAAGCTCATCACCCCCTCGCCGATCGAGAACTCCGGCCAGTTCGCCTGGACCTTGCCGGCCAACTGCCCGCCCAAGATCCACTTCCGCGTGGACGTCGTCGATTCGCTGGGCAATCGAGGCTTCGCGGAGACGACCGAGACGGGCGCCGTGCTGATCGACCGCTCCCGGCCGAAAGGCCGGATCACCGGGCTGGACACCAGCCTCCGGGACGGTAATGGCCCCTCGGCCCGGCCGCTCCGGTGAGGTCGCGGCTCAGGCGACGCCCACGATCGCCCCTCGTTCGTAGATCCGCCGGTTCCCCTCCTTGCTCACCATCTCGACGGCCCCGCTCTGGTGCAGGCAATAGGCCACCCGGCGGGCGAAATCGGCCGGCCGTGCGATCCGATCGGCGAGGTCGCTCGTCGTGAATCGGCCGGACAAGTCCCCGGGGAGGAGCGACCAGAGGTCGAGCCCTTCGCGGAGCCGGACGGTCTCGACCACCTCGCGCAGGACGCGGTCGACCACCGAATAGCCCGGCCGTCGACGACGTGCGACCCGGACCTCGTCCACCTCCACCGCGAGGAGGTCGATCGACAGGTTCGCATGGGGGAAGATGCGGGCCAGGCCGACCAGTTCTTCGAAGGCGTCGAGCAAGGCCCCGCGCTTGGGGCTCCGCCGGGAGCGGAGGTCGGGACCGTCCGGCCCGTCTCGGCGGATCACCCTCCGGCCGACGACGATCGGCTTGACCACGACGACCTCGCGGGTCGGCAGGAGGATTTCGAGCTTCCGTTTGAGGAGCCCCAGCGGACCGGCCTGGATCTCGATCAGCCTCCCGTCCGGGTCGAGGGCGTCGACCCGGAAGTCGCCGACCACGACCTCGGAGCGCCCGCCGACCTCGGTCCCGTAGCGTTCCTTGAGCTGGCGGTGCAGGCTCCTCTCCACGGTGGATGGCCCTCCTCTGGCCTAGGTTGCACGATCGGGGCTGGCTCAGGCCGGCGGCAACGGCTCGACCCCGAGGTCCCTGATCGTGACCATCGAGCGGAAGTCGAGACCCCGGGCGGCGAACGCCTCCGAGGCCCCTTCGAGCCGGTCGAGGACGGCGATCACACGGACCACCCGGCATCCCAGAGCCTGCGCGGCGTCGACCGCCTGGAGCGACGAGCCGCCGGTCGTGGCGACGTCGTCGACGATCGCCACGTCCATGCCGGGGGCGACCGGACCTTCGACCAGCTTGCCGGTCCCGTGCCCCTTGGCCTCCTTGCGGACGAGGAAACCGAGCAGTCCCGGCCTGGCACTGGCACTGGCGCCGGCGACGGCCAGCGCCGCGCCGACGATCGGGTCGGCCCCCATCGTCAGGCCGCCGATCGCCGCGACCCCGGGCAGGTCGGCCAGGAGTTCGAGGACCCCCGCCCCGACCTGGGCCGCGCCCTCGGCCGAGAGCGTGACCTTGCGGCCGTCGACGTAATAATGCGAGGTCCGCCCGCTGGCCAGCGTGAACGTGCCGGTCCTCAAGGCGTCCCGTTGCAGGAGGGCGATCAGCCGCCCTCGATCGAATCTCGTCGCCATCGCGCGTTCGCCCCCTCGACCCGAGTTCGGACCCTCGGGCCATACCCTAACAGACAGGCGGGCCGTCGTTCAACGGAGAGAGGCCCGACGGACCCGATCGTCGACTGGGTTGGAGAACACTCGCCAGGCGACGTGATAGAGCGAGCGGATCTCGAGCTTCGCGCGCTGGGCATTCGTCTCGCGCAGGAACTGCTTCTGGTTCTCGGCGCCGTTCTGGATGGATTCGCGGGCCTCGGCGAAGTCCTGCCGGGCCCGCTCCACGAGTTGATAGGCCCGGATCGCGTCGTCGCGGTCGGCGGCCAGGACGGCCCGGCCCGAGGCCAGGCAGCCGTGAGATCGGAA
>JAJYDH010000153.1 GCA_021777685.1 Planctomycetota bacterium
GCCGAGGCCCTGCTCGACCCCGGCGACGGCGTCCTGGTCTGGAGCCCCCATTTTCCGACCTACGTCCCGAACCTCGAACGCCGAGGGGCCCGCGCCGTCCTGGCGCCGCTGTCGGTCGAAAATGACTTCCGTCCCCAGGCCGCCGACGTCGAACGCTTCCTGAAGACCGACCCCCGCCCGCGAGCCATCTTCCTCAACTCGCCGCACAACCCGACCGGCGGCGTCGCCGCGCGATCCGACCTGAAGGCGATCGCCGACGTCGTCCGGGGGACGGAACTGATGGTCTTCTCCGACGAGCCCTATTGCCACATGGTCTGGGAGGGCCGGCACGAGTCGATCGGGACCGAGCCGGGGATGCTCGACCACGTCGTCTCGGCGTACACCTTCAGCAAGTCGTACAGCATGAGCGGCTGGCGGGTCGGGTTCGCGGTCGCCCATCCCGACGTGGTCCAGGCGATGGGGAAGCTGATCAACACGACTGCTTCATGCAGCCCCCCCTTCGTCCAGCGGGCCGCGACCGCGGCGCTGGAGTGCGACTCCGCGACCCGCGACGAGTACATGGCCCGATTCCGCCGCAAGGTCGAAAGGCTGACGGAAGGTTTGAAGTCCATCGAAGGGATGAGGGTTTCCAGGCCGGTCGGCACGTTCTACGTCTTCCCGGACGTCCGATCGATCTGCAACCGGCTGGGGATCTCCTCGCACGGCCTGGCGCTCTACCTGCTGGAGGGGGCGGACGACGATTTCGGCGTCGCCTGCCTGGGCGGGGAGTCGTTCGGCGAGGCCGGACGCGGCTTCCTCCGCTTCAGTTGCGCCGAGCCCGACGAGCGGATCGACCGGGCGGTCGCCTTCCTGCCCGACGCCCTGAGCCGGGCCGATCGCCTGGCGAAGTTCCTCGCCGATCGCCCCGAATTCGCCCTTCGAGAGCCGTTTCCCACCCTTTGAACAGAAAGCACCCGGAGGGAACTGGTGCCATCCGCGAAACGTCCCGCTCGGCCGAAGAAGATCATCGTCGCCGGGGCCCACGAGGCGATCGACCCGTGGGCCGAGGGCGTGGATCATCTCCGGAAGGTCGACCCGAGGTGGGAGGCGATCATCGAGGATGTCGGCCCCTGCCTCCTCCAGGTCCGGCCCGACCGGTTCGGCACCCTGGTCCGCGCCATCATCGGCCAGCAGATCTCCTCCAAGGCCGCCGCGTCGATCGACAAGCGGCTCCGCGATCTGGCCGGCGAGCCGCACTCCCCCGGGCCCTTGCTGGCGATCGGGGAAGAGGGCCTGCGCAGTGTCGGCCTCTCAGGGGTGAAGGCCCGTTACGTCCTGAACCTCTCCCGCGCCGTCCACGAGGGCTCGGTCCCGCTCGACGAGGTCCACGCCTGGGAGGACGAGGCGATCGTCGCGGCCCTCACGTCGATTAAGGGGATCGGCTCGTGGACCGCCGAGATGTTCCTGATCTTCGCCCTGGGACGCCCCGACGTCCTCTCGCCGGGCGACCTGGGGATCAAGGTCGGCCTCCGGACGTTCCACGGGCTCGAAGAACTCCCGAACCCTCGCCAGTGCCGGGAGTTGACCGAAGCCTGGCGGCCATATCGGACCGTGGCGATGTGGTATCTCTGGCAGCAGATCGACAACCCGAAGAAATCGAGCTGAAGGGCACGATTTCCCTCCCTCACGAGAACCCCCGTGGAATACGACCTGATCGCGAAGGGTGGCTGGGTGATCGACGGCACCGGCGGGCCGGCCTTTCGGGCGGACGTCGCGGTCCTCGACGGGCTGATTGCGGACGTCGGCCATCTCGGCGATTCGACGGCCGCGAAGGTCCTCGACGCGACGGGACTTTACGTCGTCCCCGGCTTCATCGACGCCCACGTCCACGGCGATTTGATGCTCCTGGCCGATCCGGTCCATCTCCCCGCGCTCCGGCAAGGGGTCACGACCTACATCATCGGCCAGGACGGCTCGTCGTTCGCGCCCGGATCGGCGTCGACCGTCGAGTACATGAGGCGATACACCGCCGGCTTCAACGGGAACCCTCCCGAGGTCGAGTCCGACTGGAACGGCGTCGAAAGCTATCTCGCCCGGTTCGACCGGAAGGTCGCGATCAACGTCGCCTACCTGATCCCCAACGGCAACGTTCGCCTGGAGGTGATGGGGCACGACCCCCGGCCGGCCACCGACGACGAATTGAAGGCGATGCGGAAGATCGTCCGGCAGGGGATGGACGCGGGCGCCGTGGGGGTCTCGACCGGGCTCGACTACCTGCCGAGTCGCCACGCCGACGCCCGCGAGATCGCCGCCCTCTGCGAGGCGATCGTCCCCGACGACGGCGTCTACGTGACCCACATGCGGGCCTATGGCCACAACGCGCCCGTCGGGATGGAGGAGGTCTACGAGATCGTCCGGGCCTCGGGAGTCGCCGCCCACATCTCGCACTACAACGGCCCTGCCGAGATCCTCCTGCCCCTGATCGACCACGGGATCTCGATGGGGTTCGACCTCACCTACGACACGTATCCGTACCTCGCCGGGAGCACCATCCTGGGGATGGTGGCCCTGCCGCCCTGGGTCCAGGAAGGAGGGATCGAGCCGACTATGGCCCGCCTGGCCGACCCGTCGGTCCGGGCCCGGCTCGATTCGGAATGGTTCCCGGCCCCCCCGCAATATCCGCTCGAAAAGATGCACCTGGCGATGGTCGCCGATCCCGACTGGCGATGGGCCGAGGGATCGACCGTGACCGAGGCCGCCGCGAAAGCAGGGGTGAAGCCCGGTCAGTTCGTCTGCGAGATCCTCCTGGCGTCGAACCTGGCCGTCGGCGTGGTCAACTTCCGGGCCAACGACCGGACCGAGGCGGACGTCCGCGCGATCCTCCGACACCCCTCGCACATGGCCGGCTCGGACGGGATCTTCTGCGGCGGGTATCCGCATCCCCGGGGCTGGGGCGCGTTCGCCCGCTATCTCGGCCACCACACGCGAGACCTTGGCGACTACACCTGGCCCGAGGCCATCACCCACCTGGCCGCCCACGCCGCCCGCCGATTTCGGCTGACCGACCGGGGGCTGGTCCGGCCGGGACTCGTCGCGGACCTGGCCCTTTTCGACCCGGCGACCGTGACCGACCGTTCCACCTACGCCAACGGCAGGGTCCTGGCCGAGGGAGTCCGTCACGTCGTCGTGAACGGCGTCCTAGCCCTGGAAAACGGCGAGCCGACGGGCCAGACGCCCGGCCGGGCCCTCCGTCGCGGCTAATTTTTGCCGATTCTGGCGCATTTCGCTCAAGATTTCCTACATTGTGTGTTAAGCCTCCCCCTCAGAACACGATGATGTTGTTGTCCGTCGAATGACGGTCGCCGAATGCGGTGCCCGGCCCGATGACACAACATGGTTCGCAACTGGGGAGCCCGGACATGGAAAGCGTCAAGAGCGATCGCGACACGGTGGCCCGCCCCCGCCGGAAGCTCGGCAAGCTGGCCGAAGCCAAAGATAGCCGGATCGCCCGGACCAACCCCCGATCTCGGGGCCTCAATCGCTCGGCCCGGGCGAATGATTTCGCCGCCTTCGCCGACGACCTGCGCCGCGACCTCGACCCGCGAGGGCCGCTCGAAAGCCTGATCGCCGAGCATGTGGTCCAATCCGCCTGGAGACTCAAGGGGACGCTCGACCGTCAGGCCGCCCGCGAGTTCGCCGTGAAGTCCAACCCGGACGGCGAGGCCCCGAAGAAGCCGTCCACGCCGGCCGCCGATCGCGCGGCGCGCTCGGTCAGGGACGCCCTGGAGTCGCTCGACTATCTCCGGAGCCGACGGCCCGAGATCATCCGGGAGCCCGCCTCGGCCCCCGTCGATTTCGAGCCCGAGTTCGAATGCAACGAGTGGCCGATCGTCCCGTCGATGGATTTCGAGGATGACCTCGTCGCCGACGAAGCCCAGGACGACGAGGTCCCGAACTGGCGAGATCGGCTGATCTTCGACTTCGAGGTCTCGGACATCTCGCCGGTCGTGAAGGGCACCTGGATCACGGTGGGCCACGTCGTCTCGCTGATCGTCGACGGCTGGGCCTGGGCCGACATCCTCCGGACGCACCCCGAACTGACCGAGGACGACATCCGGACCTGCGTCGCCTATGCGATGGCCGAGGAGAACTCTTCGAACTGAGGCGTGCGTCCTATCGTAGTCCGCCAACTCTCATCTGGCATCCTGACAAGGTGGGCGGTGCCCACCCTACATGAACCCTTTGGTTGCAATCTCGTAGGGTGGGCACCGCCCACCTTGTCGAGATGACATATTGCAATTGAGGGACTACGACGAGAGGCCGATCGCTCAATCCGCTCAGTTCAGGATCTCCAGCTTCGGCATCTTGGGCGACTTGATGTTCTGGATGCTGATCTGGGCCGCGAGCTGCTCGACCACTCCCAGGAGATAAGGTCGAGAAGGCGAGCCGGGGGCGAGGGCGTCGCGGAGCCGGCCGTCGTCGCCGCTCTCTCGGAGCAGGATGTTGAGCGGGACCTCTCCCAGGAACGGGACGCCCATCGACTCGGCCTTCCGTCGGGCGCCACCCCGGCCGAAGAGATAGACCCGCTCGTCGCCCGGCGTCTCGAAGAGCGTGTTCGAGGCCGCCGCGTCTCGGGCGTTCGGCCCTCCCCGCTCGCGGAGGTAAGCCTGGACGTCGAAGAAGCTCATGTTCTCGACCATGCCCAGCAGGGGAACCTTGAGCTGGCGGAACATCGACACGGCCCGGACGGCGTCGATCAGCGCGACCTCTTGCGGCGTGCAGACGACCACGGCGCCGGTCAGGGGCAGGCTCTGGGCCAGCGTCAGGGGAACGTCTCCGGTGCCGGGGGGAAGGTCGATGACCAGGTAATCGAGCTGGCCCCACTCGACCTGGTGGAGGAACTGCTGCATGATCCCGTGGAGCATCGGCCCGCGCATGATGACGGCCCGCTCCGGCTCCAGCAGGAAGCCCATCGACATGAGCTTCAGGCCGTTGGCCTCGATCGGCTCGATCCGCTCGCCGACGGCCATCGGCCGGCCTCGGGCGCCGACGAGGTGGGGGATCGACGGCCCGTAGACGTCGGCGTCCATCAGCCCGACCTTCGAGCCGTAAGCCTGAAGGCCGAAGGCGATCGAGGCGGCCATCGTCGACTTGCCGACGCCCCCCTTGCCCGAGGCGACGGCGATCACGTTCTTCACGCCCGGGATGTCGCCCTTCTCGGCGATGCCCTTGCCCCGCACGTCGGCCGTCATGTTGATCGAGTACGTCAGCTCGGTCCCGAGCCGGCTGGTGAGGGCCTGGCGGACGTCGCCCTCGATCTTCGCCTTGAGCGGGCAGGCGGGCGTCGTCAGGTTGACCGTGAGCGCGACCGTCCCTTCGCCGATCCGAATGTCCTTGATCATGCCGAGGTCGACCAGATCGCGCTGGATGTCGGGGTCCTTCACCCCCTTCAAAGCGGCCAGCACGTCCTGCTCGGTGAGGTCGGAGGTTTTCTTGCCGAACATCGATCGGGGTCCTTGGTGGGGAGGGGCGAGCGGGGCGATTTATCGGTCGCGGGGCGGGACCTGGGCGAGGAAGAGGTCGCGATCTTCCCAGGGTTCGGGCTCGGGTCCATGCACGGGCGACCATCCTTCGGCCTCCGCCCGCTGGCGAGCGATGGGGAGCCATCGGCGGATCGTGGCATCGACCTCGGGAGGGACGACGACGCCCGTCATGACGAGCGTCGCCCCGACCTCGCGGGCCATCCCGACGACCTCCGGCCTGTCCTGGCGTTCGAGGACCAGCGACAGCGCATCCGGGGCGACCTCGATCGCGGCCTGGAGTTCGTCGAGCGACCGGGCGGCCCGGACGTCGACCTCGACGACGAGGATCGGGCAGCCTGAACGGGCCGACGCCCCGACCAGGTCCGACTTCGACCGGGTCTCGGCCCATCGGATCGGCCAGTCGCGGAACCTCGGGCGGATCTGCCGGGCCCACCGACCGAGACGTTCGTGGATGATGACCGAATGAAGCACCATGACCGGCGACGGCATTCCAGGGGGAGGCTTGACCGGGCGGAAGGCCCGACGATCGACGACAGTTCATCTTAACAGCCGGGCGACCCCGCGGCGAGTGGCCTGGCGACCTCCGGCGAGGTTCCTTGAATCGTCGGACCGGTCTCGATTAAGATGATCCATGACGATCGCCGGCGCGGTCCGGGACACGAATGCCGGCCGGTGCGGCATCTGCCGATCCGAGGGACGTGATGGCCGCTCGAGATTATTACGAGGTCCTGGGCGTGTCCAGGGATGCCTCGGCCGAACAGATCAAGAAGGCTTACCGGGGCCTGGCCCGCAAGCATCACCCGGACGCGAACCCCGGCGACAAGACCTCCGAGGCGAAGTTCAAGGAGGTCCAGAACGCCTACGATATCCTGTCCGACCCCGAGAAGAAGGCTCGCTTCGACCAGTTCGGCTCGGCCGCGTTCGAGGGATTCGGGCCGGCCGGGCCGCGCTCGGGCGCCTCGGAATGGGCGGCCAGGCAGGCCGGGGCCGGCGGATTCGAGAACGTCGACCTGAGCGACATCTTCGGCCCCAGGGCGGGCGCGGGCCAAGGCTTCGGCGGGATGGGCGAGGACGCAGGCGGCGGCGGGATCTTCGACGAGATCATCACCCGGATGCGCGGCGGCGAGCGAGGCGGCCGGGGTCGCCGGTCGCAGCCCGCGCCCGAGGCGGCCGAGGCTTCGCTCACGATCCCCTTCCTCACGGCGGTCCGCGGGGGCGAGACGACCATCGAGCTGGAGCGAGAGCCGGGACGTCGCGAATCGAAGGTCGTCAAGATCCCGCCCGGCCTGGAATCGGGGGCCAAGATCCGCCTCAAAGGGCAGGGGGACGCCTCGGGGCAGCTCGACCTGATCATCACGGTGACGGTCGAGCCCCATCCTTACTTCAAGCGGGAGGGGCGCGACCTCTCGGTCGAGGTGCCCATCACCGTGTCCGAGGCGATCCTCGGCGCCAAGGTCGAAGTCCCGACCCTGGACGGCCCCAAGACGATGACCATCCCGGCCGGGTCGAGTTCGGGCCAGAAGCTGCGGCTCCGTGGCCAGGGGGTTCCGACCTCGAAGAACCACCCCGCCGGCGACCTCTATATCATCTCCAAGGTGGTCGTCCCCCGGTCGGTGGACGAGGAAAGCCGGCGGCTCATCGAGCAGTTCGCGGAACTCAACCCGAGCCGGCCGAGGGATGGGCTCTGGTGAAAAGGGGCGGTTGATCCGTCGATATCATGGACCCAACGGTACTGCCGCGCGAGCAGGTCGCCCATCACCTGGCCGTCTCGACCTCGACCCTCGTCCGTTTCGAGGCGCTGGGGCTGGTCCGGCCCGTCTGCCTCGGGGGCGTCGAGGGTTACGGCCCCGCCGAGATCCGCCGGCTCTGGACGATCGTGACGTTCCAGCGCGACCTGGGCATCAACCTCGCCGGGATCGAGGTCATCCTCAGGCTCCGAGACCGGATGACGGCGACCGAGTCACGGCTGGAACGCCTGGCCTCGGCCTTCCGGGAGACCCTGGAAGAACAGCTCGGGCCGGAAGACGATGGATGACCAGCCCCGAGCGGAAAGGCCCAGGGATCGCCGACCGCTCCTCGATCGTCCCGAGTTGAAGCCCCATGAGCGAGCCCGGATCGGGCGGGCGGCGGCGACCCTCCTGGGCTGGGGGCTATTCGCCTCGGCCTTGCTCGGCCTGCTCGCCCTCTGGCACCTGGTCCGTCGAGGCCGGGCCCTCCGCGCGAACCTGCCGCCGCCGAGGGCCGTCTCACTGCCCGAGATCGAAGAGAATTGAGCCGTCCTCCCATCGACCGATCGGAATTCCATGCATCCGGCAAGTTTTCGGCCCCACGAGCGGATCACCGACCCCGGCGTCTTCCGCCGGGCCTTCGAGCGGAAGAAATCGGCCTCGGACGGGTCGTTGATCGTCTACGGCGTCGAGAACGGGCTGGATCATCCCCGGCTGGGGATCTCGGCCTCGAAGCGGAAGATTCGCAAGGCCAATGCTCGGAATCGGTTCAAGCGACTCGTCCGCGAGGCGTTCCGGCTATCGAAGGCGGAACTCCCGCCCGGGGTCGACCTCATCGTCGTCCCGAGGGGTCCGGGCCTGACGTTCGAGCAGGCGAGCCGGTCGCTCCCGAACCTGGCCCGATCGGTGGGCCGTCGCCTGGGCGTCCAGGCCGCGAAGCTCTCGCCGTGATCCGTCGGGCGTTCCGAGGTCTCGAGCGGCTCGCCTCGTCCCTCCTGGTCGGCGCGATCCGCCTCTACCAGTGGACGATCAGTCCCTTGCTCGGCCCGGCCTGTCGGTTCGAGCCGACTTGCAGCCGATACATGATCGAGGCGATCGGGAAATATGGTTTGATTCGCGGGGTCTGGAAGGGCCTGCGGCGACTCGCCCGCTGCCATCCCTGGGACCCGGGCGGTTACGATCCGCCCTGAGTCCCGCCCGCTCTCGCGCCGGGGATTTCCGATTTCGCTCGCGGCGCCTATCCTGAAAGGGGATGATCGACGCACCGGCGACCAGGCTCGCCGACACGAAAGAGGTCCTCATGGGACGGTCCATTCACCTTCGATTGCTCGTCGGATCGGTCCTCGGGCTCATGATCTCCTCGGGTCCTTCCCGGGGCGAGGATAAGGAAGCCGAGGCCGCGGAGAGGGGCCGGATCGCCCTCACCTCGACCGGCTATCTCAAGCCGGCCTGGAAGGCCGAAACCTATGCGAAGGTCGGCCGGCTCTGGGGCTCGACATCGCCCGATCCCGCGCGCGAGCCGGAAGCGTATGCGGCGGCGTTTAACCGGCGATATGGCCTCCACGCCGCCCCTTATCCCAACGACGGCCTGCCGATGGGCCTGAGGAAGGGGAACCTGCCCGACGGGTCGAAGGGCGATCTGGCGATGGATTGCATGATCTGCCACGGCGGTTCGATCGGCGGCCGGAGCTACGTCGGCCTGGGCAACACGCAGCTCGACATGACGCTCCTCTTCAACGAGATGATGAAGGCGGAGGGGCGACGGCTGCCGCCCAGTACCTTCGTCATCAACTCGTCGAGGGGCACCGTCAATGCGGGAATGTTCTCGGTCGTCCTCCTCAGCCTCCGGAACCCCGACCTGACGTTCCGCACCTTCCCCTTGCCGCTTGGGGCGAGCCTACCCGAGCTGGATGTCCCGGCCTGGTGGCTCCTCGGTAAGAAGGCGACCATGTATTACGACGGCCGGACCGACGCGCGATCGGCCCGGACCAACATGCAATTCATGCTCGGCGAGAAGACCCTGTCCGATTTCAAGGCCCTGGAGCCGACATTCCGCGACATCCAGTCGTATTTCAAGAGCATGAAAGCCCCCAAATACCCATTCGCCATCGACCAGCCGAGGGCCGACCGGGGGAAGGCCCTCTTCGTCAAGAACTGCGTCAAGTGTCACGGGACCTACGGGCCGGACGCCGAATACCCCAATCTGATCGTCGACCTCAAGACGATCGGCACCGACCCGGCCCGGGCCCTCGGGATCTCCCCCCGGTTCGTCGCCCATTACAACTCGACGTGGTTCGGCGAGGATTATCCGGTGGACGAGGAGATGACCGGGTATCAGGCCCCGCCGCTCGACGGGATCTGGGCGACCGCGCCTTACCTTCACAACGGCTCGGTCCCGACGCTGGCGGCCCTGCTCAACTCCTCGACCCGCCCCTCTCGGTTTTATCGTCCGCCCTCGACCGACTTCGCTAACTACGACGAGCTGAATGTCGGGTGGAAGTTCGAGACCGAAGGGGACGAAAGCCCTTCCTCGACGCGGGCGGAGAAGTCGCGATTTCTCTACGACACGAGTCGATCTGGGCTGGGCAACGGCGGGCACATCTTCGGCGATCGGTTGTCGGAACCGGAAAGGTCGGATCTGATCGAGTACCTGAAGACTCTCTGACGATCGGTCTCGGCCGCGTGGGTTGACGACGAAATACAGAGGGCCCTGGGGCATCCGCCCCAGGGCCCTCGCGATTCGACGATCTCCACCAGGCCGATCCGATCAATACTGGTCGGCCGAGATGACCTCTCCGCCATTCAGCGTGACAAGTCCACGGAGGACGATGACGTTCGTGGTGGCCTTGAGGAACTTGACGCTGCCGTCTCCCATGAGGACGTTCGCCCCGCCGGGGTGGTAGCCGAAGATCTCGTCGTTATTCGCGCAGTTATTGCCCGCCGCGGCACAAGCCCCCGTCTGCCAGGGCGTGCCGCAATTGCCGAGATTGGGCTGACTGGAATTGTTGTTGACCTGGCCGGAGACGCCGAACGCGGAGTCGGCCTCGGCCCAGCGCCAGTAGCGAAGATAGAGGCCGGCGTCGGCCGGATTATAGACGTTCACGCCGGGATTCGGGGCGTTCGCGCCGCCACGGGTGTAGGGGCTCTGGAAGCGAGGGTCGCGGCCGGCGTCCTCGCCGAAGGCGATGGTGTTGCTCAGGCCGTCGGTGCACTCGGCGATGCTCGTCTTGCCCGCCTTGAGCAGGCCGAACGCGGTGAAGTTCGTGTCACGGTAGGGCGTGCAGGGATATTTGGCCGCGTTCGCATTCGAACCGGTCGGGCTGATGTCGGTGTAGACCGTGGGGCCGTAGTCGCCCTGGCCATAACCGCCGAGGCGGGCGGCGAGCGACGAGTCGGTGTCGGTGCCGGCGGCGCCATCCTTGCCGATCGGCTGACGCACGGCGCTCGGGCAGATGAAGCTGTTCATCTGGGTGCAGAAGGCCGTCACGTTGCCCATGTTCGCGTTGTTGTATTCGTAATTGAAATTCACCGAGTTGTAGATCGTGGTCCCTTCGATGAACTGGAGGAGACGGGCCAGGGCGCTGTAATTGCCGTCGATGAACTGGGTGGCGGCGGCGGCACCCTGGACGGTCTTCGATTCCCCGCCGGGGGGGAAGCAACTGTTGCTGCTCTCGTAATTGTGCAGGGCCAGGCCGATCTGCTTCAGGTTGTTGACGCACTGGGTCCGGCGGGCGGCCTCGCGGGCGGCCTGGACGGCCGGCAGGAGCAGCGCGATCAGGACCGCGATGATGGCGATCACCACCAGCAGCTCAATCAGGGTAAAACCGCGCCGTCCGTTCGAGTGCCTCGGCGAAATCATGGAAACTCAGCCCTTCCTTCGTGAGAAGAAACATCAATCAAGTCACACCGCCTCGATCACTTTATAGCGTCTCGGCGTGAAGATGATGTGTAGGCTGGGTGACTAGGTGATGAGACATTCGGATATTCGGCGAGTTGTAAGTCTTGAACGGACGACGCGAGCGTAGGGAAGCTTCACCCCTCGTCGGAATCCAGGGGGACGTCATCGTCACGATCGTCGACGGCGGGCCCGACCGGGGCGATCGCCCGAGCCTCGACCCGGCCGGCGGTCCCCCGGTGTCCGATCAGGCGGACGTTCTCGGCGCCGAAGGTCGTTTCGAGGTCGGAGAGCATCCGCTCGTCGTGGCGGATCTTGAGGTTCGACCCCGCCTTGTAGATGGCCCGACGCGCCTTCTCCAGCCCGAGCACTTCCAGGTAGAGGTCCAGGTTCCCGGGATACGCCCGGACGGTCCGGAGGAGCCGGTCGAGGTCGTTGGCCTGCGTGCTGCCGTTGTGCAGCCGGACCATGACCCCCTTCGAAAGCTCGATCGGGCCCCGATCGAGGGGGATCACCTTGGTGATGATCAGTTCCGGCGGGTCATTCCGGCGCGAGAGCGTCCCCTTGACGAAGCCGATGAAGTCCTCCTTGAGGATCGACTCGAACTTGGCGAAGTCGGAGGGCCAGAGCATCGCGGGCATCGTCCCGCTCAGGTCCTCGAACGTCATCTTGCCCATCCGGGTCCCGCCGTCGCGGCTCTTCTGGACGTTCTTGACCTGGAGGTTGCTGATCATGCCACCGAGGACGATCTCGGCCTTCTCGGCGACGCTCCCCGCGTCGGCCACCCTGTGGGTCGTCAAAGCGTGGAGCAGGTCCGCGTGCCGCGTCAAGGGGTGGGAGGTCATGTAGAAACCAAGCGCCTTCTTTTCCCGCTCGAGAGTAATTCGCTGAATATCAGGAGTTTCAGGGATATCAGGATAGACGAAGGAGATCTCCGATTCGATGTCTGAAGTATTGGACGAATTCCCGAACAACAATCCCTGCCCGCGCTCTTGAGCCTGTCGAGTCGATTGTGCTTCTTTCGCCACTCTCGGCACGACTGCGCGGAGAATATGGCGCGGAATCCCGAGAAAATCCATAGCTCCTGCATCGATGAATGTCTCGACGGCTCCGACTGTCACAATGGTTTGGGAGGTCCTCTCAAACAGATCATGCAGGCTCTTGAACAACCCTCCTTTACTGCGGACTTTGACAACCTCATCGATCGCCTTCGTTCCAACACCTTTGATTGCT
>JAJYDH010000154.1 GCA_021777685.1 Planctomycetota bacterium
CAGACCGCCATCGCCACGGCCCTGGCCCAGACCCGGCCGGGGGCCGAGGCGCTGCTCGACGCGGTGAAGGCGGGCAAGGCGTCGGCCCGGCCGCTCCAGGAGCGGGGCGTCGCCGTCCGGCTGGCGTCGAGCGGCGTGCCCGACGTCAACGGACGTCTCGAAGCGCTCCTCAAAGACCTGCCCCCGGCCGACAAGCGGATTCAGGACCTGATCGAGAAGCGTCGGGCCGGCTTCCTGGCCGGCGGCGGCGACCGGGCGCGGGGGGCGTCGGTCTTCGAGAAGAACTGCGCCGCGTGCCACCAGCTCGAAGGTAAGGGGGCCCGGATCGGCCCGCAGCTCGACGGGGTGGGCCTCCGAGGGGTCGACCGGGTCCTGGAAGACGTGCTCGACCCGAACCGGAACGTCGACCAGGCGTTCCGGGTCACGACCCTGGCCTTGAAGGACGGCCGGGTCGTCTCCGGTCTGCTGCTCCGGCAGGACGGCGAGGTGCTCGTCCTGGCCGACGCCCAGGGCAAGGAGGTCCGGGTCGACGCCCCGGACGTCGAGGACCGGAAGTTCTCGCAGCTCTCGCCGATGCCCGCCAACTGGGGCGACCAGATCGAGCCGGCCGACTTCGACCACCTGCTCGCCTACCTCCTGTCCCAGAGGCCGGCCGACTCGGCGCCGAAGCCCTGAGCCGTCGCCCGGGGTGGCCGGGCCCCGGGGCGGCGAAACATCGCCGCCCCGGGATTCGTCGATTCTTCACGGGTCCGGGATTTATTCCTTGAATTGGCGATGGATGCCGATCAGATTTGGGATGTCCGATCGCGGGCGAGCGGCCGGAATCACCCCCCCCCTTCGGCCTGACCCGGCCGAACCCCGTCGGAAGCCAGATGATGACGATCTCCGTCGATTGCCCGGACTGCGGCAAGAATTTCAAGGTGCCCGACTCGCTGGCGGGCAAGAAGGGCCGGTGCAAGGCGTGCGGAGGGGCCTTCACGGTCCCCTCGACGATGGAGCCGGTGTCGCAGGTCGACCCGTTCTACGACCTCGAAACGCCCTTATCCCCCCGACAAACCGCCTCGTCTTCGGTCGTCGAAGACGCCGACGACGAGGTACTCCCCTCCCGCGTGACCAAGGCGGTCAAGACCCGGAAGGCACGATCCCAGCAGGCCGGGGACGGCGAGACCGACCCGATCTACAAGTGGGGGTTCGGCCTCAGCATCTTCGCGATGGTCGGGTTCATCCTGCCGTCCTTCGGGCTTCAGTTCAAGCTCATCGGCCCCCTCCCGCCCGAGGCCCAACTCGGGGTCTTGATCCTCGCGTTCCTGATCGGCAACGCCCTGCTCCTCGGGGGGAAGCCGGCCAGCACCTTCCAGCGAGTCGCGAAGTATCTCTGGCTGGGCTTCATGGCGCTGCTGGTCATGGGCTTCCTGGTCATCATGGTGTTAGGGGTGATTCTCGTCGGCCAGATGGGCGGGATGCCCCAGCCCGCGCCTCAGCCACAACCTCAAATCCAGCCTCAGCCCCAGCCCCAGCCCTCAAGCCCGCCGACCAACCTGATCCCGCCGCCGACCGCCCGAACGGGGGGCCCGCTCCGACCGCTCCCGGTCCCTCCCCATCCGACGGGCCCCCGCCCTCCGGGGTCGAATCCGATCTTCGTCGGCCCGACCCTCTTCACGGTCACGAGTTGTCGGGCGGCCCACAAGGCCGGCGGGAAGAAGGCCGACATCGAGTTCCAGATCGACTACCGGACGATCGGCGAGATCCCGCCGGGGACCGTCGTCTACGGGGTCGCCGAGTCGGGCCGGTTCAAGACCAACATCCCGATCCGGCGGGTCGGGACGGAGAACGGGCAGGTGTCGTGGTGGTCCACCCTCGACGAGTCCGAGCGCGGCCCCTTCCGGTTCTTCCTGGCCATCATCTATCGGGGGCCCGAGGGCAAAGGCTGGCTCCAGCTCTCCGACGCCGTCGAGGGCATCGCCGTCTCGGGGGACTAGGAGCGTGCCGGCGGAAGGGCCGGCATCCGGGCCGGGGAGGGTGATCGGGCCGGGGACGCCGTTGGTCCCTTGAGCGACGCCGTCCGACCGGCCATGATCGGGGCCTTCCTCCTCTCGACTTCCATCAAGGGCGATCCGCATGACGGGCATCGGTCGAAATTTGCGTTGGGCCTGGCTGGCGGCGGTCGCGACGATCGGCGGCACGGCCCTCGGGGCGGACGACCGGCCCAACGTCGTCCTGATCGTCGCGGACGACCTGGGCTGGGCCGACCTGACATGCTACGGGAGCAAGTTCCACCGGACGCCGAACCTCGACAAGCTGGCCGAGGGCGGCCGGCGGTTCACCCAGGCTTACGCCGCCAGCCCGGTCTGCTCGCCGACCCGCGCGGCCCTGATGACCGGCAAGCATCCGGCCCGGCTCAACCTGACCGACTGGCTCCCCGGCCAGCCCGACCGCCCGGCCCACAAGCTCAACCGGCCCAAGATCCGGATGGAGCTGCCGCTCGAAGAGGTCACGATCGCCGAGCGGTTCAAGGCCGCCGGCTACGCGACCGGCCACATCGGCAAGTGGCACCTCGGAGGTGCCGGGTTCGGGCCGAAGGAGCAGGGCTTCGACGTCAACATCGCGGGGGACGACACCGGGTCCCCGCTGAGCTACAAGGCCCCGTTCCGCAGGGGCAACCGGGCGATGGCGGGGCTCGAAGACGCCCCCGAAGGGCAGTACCTCACCGACCGCCTGGGGTCCGAGGCCGAGAAGTTCATCGAAGCCCACAAGGCCGCCCCGTTCTTCCTCTACCTGCCGCATTACGCGGTCCACACGCCGCTCGTCGCGAAGGGCGAGGCCGTCGCGAAGTACCCGAAGTGGGACGGGACCCCGCACGGCCGGCAGGAGAACCCGATCTACGCGGCGATGCTCGAAAGCCTCGACGACGCCGTCGGCCGGGTCGTCGCCGCGCTCGACCGGGCGGGCCTGGCCGACCGGACGGTCGTCATCTTCACCAGCGACAACGGCGGCCTGGCCACGAAAGAGGGGCCGAACACGCCCTCGACGATCAACGCCCCGCTCCGCGAGGGGAAGGGCTGGCTCTACGAAGGGGGCCTCCGGGTCCCGCTCATCGTCCGCTGGCCCGGCCACGTCAAGCCCGGCGTCGAGCCCACCCCCGCCTGGGCCGTCGACCTCGTCCCGACCGTCGCCGCGCTGGCCGGCCTGCCCGAGCCCGAAGGGGTCGACGGCCGGAGCCTGGCAGCGTTGCTGACCGAGGGTAAGCCGCTCGAACCCCGGCCGCTCTACTGGCACTACCCACACTACGCCAACCAGAACAGCCGGCCCGGCGGTGCGGTCCGGGACGGGGACTGGAAGCTCGTCGAGTTCTTCGAGGGCGACCGCCGCGAGCTGTACAACCTCGCCAGGGACCCCGGCGAGTCGACCAACCTCGCCGACAAGAATCCCGACAAGGTCCGCGACCTGGCCGAGAAGCTGGCCGATTGGCGGGCGAGCGTCGGGGCGAAGATGCCCACTTCCAACCCCGATTACTCGCCCAACGCCCAGCTTGCCAACGGCTCGATCGTCCTGCCGGCCTCGACGGTCGACGTCCACGGCTCGATGCTCCGGTTCGAGCCGCTGCCGCACAAGGCCACGCTAGGCTACTGGGTCCGGCCCGACGACTGGGCCTCGTGGGAGTTCGACGTCAAGAAGCCCGGCGAGTTCGCCGTCGAGGCCCTCGTCGGCTGCGGCAAGGGCTCCGGCGGGAGCGTCGTCGAGTTCCGGGTCGACGACCAGGCGCTCAAGTTCACCGTGCCGGTGACGGGCGGCTTCCAGGTCTTCGTCAAGCAGGCCATCGGCCGGGCCAGGCTCGACCGAGCCGGCCGCCATCGCCTCGAAATCCGGGCGATCTCCAAGCCAGGCCCGGCGGTGATGGACGTCCGCGAGGTCAGGCTCGTCCCCGATCCGATGCCCGCAAGGGCCGAGGAGCCCGCGAAGATCAGTCACGGCCTGCTCGTCACGGGCGGCCAGACTTACATCATGGACGGTTCGGGCAAGGTTCTCTGGAGCTACACCGGCGGCTCGCGTGACGGCTGGGTCCTGCCCGATGGCCACGTCCTCCTTGCCGTGAGCAAGGGGAAGGACCACCCCGGCGGCGCCGTGGTCGAGGTCGACCGCGAGGGGAAGGCCCTGTTCAGCTTCGAGGGGTCGCAGTCGGAGGTCAACACCGTCCAGCCGCTCGAAGGGGGCCGGATCTTGCTGACCGAGGCCGGGGACAGGCCCCGGTTGCTCGAAATCGACCGGACGGGCAAGGTCGTCGTCGAGGTCCCGCTCCAGGCGCAGACGAAGGACCACCATCTCCAGACCCGGATGTCGCGCAAACTGGCCAGCGGCAACTACCTGGTCCCGCAACTGCTCGACAAGGTCGTCCGCGAGTACACCCCCGAGGGCAAGATCGTCTGGGAGGCGAAGACCCCCGACTGGCCCTTCACCGCGATCCGGCTCGACAACGGCAACACCCTGGTCGGCTGCACCGTGGGGAACCTGGTCGTCGAGTTCGACCCGAAGGGGGAGATCGTCTGGAAGGTCACGAACGACGACCTTCCGGGCAAGCCCATCAGCGACGCCTGCGGCATCCAGAGGCTGCCCAACGGTAACACGGTCATCGCCAGCTACAGGGCTTCCGGAGATTCGGTCAAGCTGACCGAGGTGACGCCCGACAAGAAGATCGTCTGGACCCACCGCGACCCGAAGCGGCCGGGAATCCACCACTTCCAGGTCCTCGAGCCCGACGGCCGGCTCCCCGAGGGCCGGCCGCTCCGCTGAGTCGGCCGGGAAGTCGCGACGCCCGCCGAGCCCGCGCCGCCGCCTCTCGCCCCGGCTATTCGATCGTATAGCCCGGGTCGTCCTCCCCGGGCGGTTTGTCGATGTAGAGGGTGTAGAGGAACCATCCGCCCAACCCAAGGAGGAGGGTCCCCATGAACAACGGCATGAACCCCCTGTTGCTGTCGCCGTCCGCCTCGACGATGCTCGGGTCGGAGGCGAGATAGCGGACGTCGACCGTCCTCGATTTCTCGGCGGCGTCGAACTTCCACCGGGAGACCTCGATCTCTCGGGAGAGCCCCGGGCCGTCCGCCGGCCGGTAGGCCACGGTCAGGTAGAACTGGTCGTTCCGGTCCCCCGGCTTGACGCGCGAGCCGACGACCTGCGCCGGCGCCACGACCCCGCCGGCCTGCAACGTCCGCGACTCGCGAAAGAGCCGGGCCCCGCCGACCACGCACATGCCCCCCGAGGCCAGGAACAGGGCGGCCAGGAGATTCATCCCGATCTTCAGCTTCCAGGGCATCGCTCGGCCCTCCCGGGGCGGCCCGATCGACCGGCCCACGGCCCCCGCCCGGCTCGGCCGTCCCGTCCGGCCGAATCCGGGACGCATTAGAATCGACCGCCGCGCGTCCTTCAAGGAGATCGAGCCGGGGATTTCGACCGCGCCGGCGAGGTGAAATCGCCCTCCCTCGGGATCGCCCCCTCGCCCGGCGCCGCGGGGGCCGCCCCTTCGCGAGCATCCGGGCCCCGGCCCCTCCGTCGAGATCCGCCATCCCGGGGTGTGCCCGTTGCGGGTCTTTTATGGCCCGGATGCTCATCCCGGCCGGCGTATTCTCCAGAATGGGCGAGGGTCGGCCGATAGGGATGGTATGAATCGTGACGGTCAGGTCGACCCCAATCTCTGGACCCGGCTCATGGGATCGAGGCACTCGGCGACTGGGCGAGTTCGTGTCCGGCTCGGGCCGATCGCCCTGCTCGTGGCCCTCGCGGCATCGGGCGGGAGGGCGACGGCGCAGGGGCCGATCGAGCCGCCGCCGCCCCTCCAGCCGTCCCCGACCTCGTCGGTGGCGCCGCCCCGGGAGCTGTCGGGCTCGCCGGCGCCCTTTCAGGGCCTTTCGACATCTCCGCCCACGATCGGCGGGTTCGGCCCGAGCCTGCCCATGCCTCCGGGCCGCGAGCAGTCGACGGACTCGTTCATCGACGGGCTGGGCCGGTCGGCCTCCCTGATCGAGATCAAGGTCGGGCAGGGGCGGTTCCTCACGGTCAAGGAGGATCTGGTCGCCGCCGGCCGGCCGGCGCCGTTCCTGGCCGTGGGCGACCCGACCGTCGCCGACTTCTACCAGGTCGGCCCACGCCAGGTCCGCCTGATCGGCAAGAAGCTGGGCGTCACCGACCTGTCGATCACGACCGGCTCGGGCCGGACCTACGACTTCGAGGTCCAGGTCGTCGCCGACCTCGACGTCCTCCGCGCCCAGCTCCGGCAGATGTACCCCGACGCCTCGCTCAAGCTGGCCCAGATCCGATCCAAGCTGGTCGTCGAGGGGCAGGCCCGCGACGCCGCGCAGGTGGCGCGGATCATCGCGACGATCGACGGCTACATGCGGACGGTCCAGGCGATCCAGGTCTACGGGCAGGTCGGGGACGTCCGGAACGCGGTCCAGCCGGCCGACCCCAACGCCCCGCCCCCGCCCCCCGCGCCGGACGGGGCGAACGCGGCCGGCGGCGGGTCGCAGGGCCTGCCACCGTTGCCGGCCGGATACGCCCCTTCGACCGGCCTGGCCGCCACGCCGATCCAGACGAGCGCGACATCCTCGCCCGGGGCGATCGCCGCCAACCAGATCGCCACGAACCAGTTCCAGGTCATCAACCTGATCCGGGTGCCGACCTCGCAGCAGGTGTTGCTCAAGGTCCGGGTGGCCGAGCTGAACCGGACGGCCATGCGGCAGATAGGGGCCGACTTCCTGGCCTCGGTCCCGCAGTTCGGCACCCTCTTCGGCTCGCAGATCGCCGGCAACGGCTTGTCTCCCGGTACGATCGGGGCCGGAGCGACAAAAGGGGGCCTGAGCCTCGGCTCGCAAGCGACCCTGTTCGGGACGTTCTCCGGCGGTCAGTTCACGACGGTCCTCACCGCCCTCCGGAAGAACAACATCGTCAAGATCCTGGCCGAGCCGAACCTGGTGGCGCTCAACGGGTTCCAGGCCGCCTTCCTGGCCGGCGGCGAGTTCCCCGTGCCGTCGTTCTCGGGCGTGGGGGCGGGCGCCCCGGGGGGGGGGGGGCGGGGCGTCGAGCACCCAGTTCAAGGAATTCGGCGTCCAGCTCTCGTTCCTGCCGGTCATCCTCGACAACGAGACGATCCGCCTCTCGGTCAACCCGCAGGTCAGCTCGGTCGACTTCTCGGTCGCGACCACGCTGGTCCCCGGCGGCTCGCCGGTCCCGGGCCTGAACAAGCGGAGCGCCTACACGACCGTCGAGCTGAAGCAGGGGGAGACCCTGGCGATCGCCGGGCTCTTGCAGTTGACCCTCGACAACTCGACCCAGAAGATCCCCGGCCTGGGCGACCTGCCGTACATCGGGGCCTTCTTCAGCAACACGACCGGCCAGCGGATCGAGAAGGAGCTGGTCGTCACGATCACCCCCTACATCGTCGAGCCGATGGCCCCCGGCCAGGTCCCCGCCGGGCCCGGCGACGAGGTCAACGAGCCGAACGACCTGGAGTTCTACTTCCTGAACCGGATCGAGGGGCGGACCGGGATCGACAAGCGGTCGACCACCGCCTACGACGACCCGCTCCACCTGATCCGCCACTCGATCGTCGAGAAGAAATACCTGATCGGGCCGTCGGGGTACTCGAAATGAGCGGCTTCCTGGATCGCGATTTGAGATCTGAAATCTTAGATATCAGATCGCTCGTGTCCGACAGACGAAGGGCGCATGAGGAGGCAGGGCGATGTCGCTGATCCGTCGCCGGCGCTGGTTCGCCGGGCTTGTCCTCGGGCTGGTGTTGGCGCCGGCGACATCGGCCCCCGCCCAGGATCTCCCTCCGGCCTTGCCGCCGACGGGCGAGCCGGCCCCGCCACTCCCCGCGCTCCCCCCGCTCCCGGCGGAGCCGCCGCCGGTGGCGCGACCGACGCCGCCGGTCGTCGAGGTCCCGCCGATGGGCGTCGGGCCGACCTGGCGCCCCTCGCCGATCGACCCGGTCGCACTCGAGCGCAAGTCGCCCAGGCATGTCTGGTCCAAGGCGCGTTCGTGGCCCTGGAGGAGGCTCCAGGGCAAGCTCTGGGGCTACCCGGAGGAGTACGAGCCGAGGGTCCTGGGCGCCTCGCTCTACGAGAACAGCCGGATCATGGTCGCCAACGGCGCCGCGGCCAAGCTGGTCCTGTACCAGTACGACTTTCGTGAAGGGTCGCCCGAGCTGAGCCCGAGGGGGCTCGACCAGCTCGCCAAGTTCTCGGCCCAGCTCGCCGCCAGCCCGTACCCGCTGATCGTCGAGCGGACTCCGGACAACCCCTCGCTGTCCGAGTCGAGGCGGTACGCGGTCCTGGCCAGGCTGGCGCTCGGCCCCTGTCCGCTCCCGTCCGACCGGGTGCTCGTCGGCGTCCCGATCCCGCACGGGATGTCCGGGACCGACGCCCAGATCGTCGCCGGGAATTCGCTGAACAGGACCCTGCAGTACGGGCCGCCGATCCCGATCCTCAGCAACGGCGTGAACAGCCCCAGCGGCGTGACCAGCAGCAACAACGCGGGCCCCGGCACGGGGTACGTCCCGTGATCCCCGGCCCCGGCCGAGAAAGCGAGCCGACCATGTCGCGACGAGACCCGATCCGGATGGCCTCGATGCTGACGGCCGCCGTCCTGGCGCTCGCCTCGGGGTGCGCCCAGACCTCGGACAGGGCCAGGGAACACGCCCCGGCGTCGGTCCTCGATTCCGGCCCTCAGCCCAGGGTCACGCGCCGGCAGGCGGCCGACGTCGAGGTCGCGGTGGCCCGGTCGGCCGAGGAGCAGGGGCAGCTCGCCGAGGCCGAGGCCGGCTACCTCGCCGCCCTCAAGAAGGACCGCGACCGGGGCGACGCCGAGGCGAGGCTGGCGGTCATCCTCGACCGCAAGGGGGAGACGGCCGCCGCCGACAAACACTTCGCCCGGGCCCTGAAGCTCCGGCCCAAGGACCCGGATGTCCTCTGCGACCGGGGTTACAGCCTGTACGTCCGCCGCCGCTGGTCCGAGTCCGAGGCGAGCCTCAAGAAGGCCCTCGCCCTCGACCCCGCGCACGCCCGGAGCCACGCCAACCTCGCCCTGGTCCATGCCCGGCAGGGCCGAAATGAGAAGGCCCTGGCGGAGTTCGCCAGGGCCGGCTGCGACCCATCGGACGCCCGGGCGAATCTGGGATTGGTCCTCGCGATGGAGGGCCGCTTCGAGGACGCCCGTCGCGAGTACGCCCTGGCCCTGGAGGCGAAGCCGGCCTCGGCCCGCGCCAGGGAGGGGCTCCACGCCGCCACCGTCGCGATGGCCGGCAAGGCCGAGCCTCGTCAACTGGCGAAGGGCGGGCCGGCCGATCCTCCGGCCGATCCTGCCCTGATCCGGACCTCGATTTCTCCCCCGCGGTGATCCGCCTCGGCGGGGCGCGACGGATCAACTGCCGGCGCCGGAGACCGCGGTGCCCACCGAGGTGAAGCTCGTGCCGATCGAGCTGGACAGGGTGGTCACGACCGTCACCAGGGCGGCGCCGATCAGGGCGACCATCAGGGCATACTCGACCATCGTGGCGCCGTCTTCGTCTCGGGCCAAGCGACTCATGAAATCGACCATCGGATGTTCTCCTCCGCGAGATGGGAAAGTGGTCAAGGGGCCCATTCCGGGAGCGATCAAGCCTCGATGGTCGAACTCCCGGCCCTCGACCATCGGCCGTTTCACGGGTACGCCGACCGGACGGTAGAATCGGTGGACAGCAGGTTCTTCTGCCCGTCGTAATAGCGGACCTGGGTGAGCGTCAACGACGTGACGCGGTCACGCCACCAGATCGGGCCGCTGTTGGCGACCGATTGCGTGGGATCGTAAGCCGACAGGTCGTCGAGCGGGCAATTCGTGGAGACGGTGAGGACCGTGCCGTTGACGGAACCCCAGGTCGTCGACGAGGTGTTCCGCAGGCTGAAGCTGAGCACCCCGTCGCTCAACTGGAGCCGCTGGGTCCAGCTCAAGGTCTCTCCCTGGGTGTTCAGCAGGGCGCCGCTCGTGCCGGACACGTTGATCGGCGAGGACTTGGTCGGGTCGCAGAGGTCGATGCCGAAGCCGCCCGGGATGAAGACGTCAGGGTTTCCCTGCTTGTGGAAGTTGATGTTGTAATCGGCCGAGTAGCCCAGGAGGTCCCCCTGAGTTGACATGATCATCTTGACCCCGGGGGCGTGATTGGTCGTGTCGGGCCTGCCGACGACCAGGGTCCAGTCCTCCTCGACCTGCTCGACGGCCGAGCAGGTCGAGGCCCGGGACTCCTCCCGGAGGATCGGCAGCAAGGCCAGGGCGCCGGACGCGATCCGGATGGCGGCCCTCCGCCTGTTCAAGCGATCGAATTGCGATTTGTCCATGATGTTCCTCGGGTTCGATGGCTCTTCGGGGCCGGCCATTCCGGGAAGGCCGGCCGCTCAATCGGCCAGTCGGACGACCGGCACGCCGCCCTGCCCGGCGGTCGCCAAGGTCGTCTGACTCGCCACGACGGTCGGGTCGCTGATGACGGCGGCCTGGACGATCGCCGAGCCCTTGCCGTTGCCGCCCTTGACGGATGACAGGATCCTGACGGGTGCCAGCATCACGATCGTGTAGGTCCCATTGGACCCGCCGCCCGGCGACGTCCCGTCGTTGATCGGGATCACCCGGACCTGGCCGACCGCCTGGGCCAGCGAATCGAAGTTGGTCGCCCTCCAGCCCGGGTCGGCCCCGATCGTGAACGTGTTCTGGGAGTTCCAGGGCGGCGAGCCGTTGGGCGGCCACTGGGTGGTCATCTGGGTCGAGTCCGGCCCGTTGATGATCTCGTCGCTCAGCACGCTGTTGCTGCGACTGCTTGTGCCGAACTGGAGCAGGCCGTTGTTGCTCGATGTCCCGTTGCTGCCCGGGTAGAGCTGCTGCTCCTGGAGCCCGTCCGGGCCGCAGACGACCTGGTTGGTCGCTTGGTTATAATTGAAATTGTCAAGGCCGGTCTGGTTGTTGACCATCTTCCGCCAGTCCGAGAGCGACATCGTGATCGGCAGGATCGGGCAGCGGAGGCCGCCGATGGCCTGGAGCGAGCTGATCTGGAACAGTTGCACGACCGCGGTGGAGGTCGCCTGGAGCGTGGTCGTCCGCTGGTTGAGGACCGGGGCGAACAGGAAATTCAGGTTCCCCCCGTGGTCGCCGTCGATGTAGGTCCGGACCCGCACGGCGTTGAACGGCGAATTCGCCCCCGAGGTGGTGAAGCTGCTGCTGGGGGAGTACGGCGACGACAGGAGGCCTGCGGTGACGTCCGAGGTCTTGTTGATGATGATCGGATTCTGGCCGTTCATATCGTAGCCGTTCCCCTGGCCGAATTTCTGGGCCAGCGCCTGGGCCGAGGCGATGTCGGTCGTCTGGTCGTAGGACCAGGCGGGGAGGATCATCCCGTCGGTCCCCAGGGCCGACGCCCCGGCCAGCGCGGCGGAGTCGGCCGCGGTCTGGAGCTGGGTGTGGCAGACCGCCATCCGCCCGAGGTCGACCGCGAAGCCGAGCATGCCGATGAACACGACCATCAGCAGGGCGACGATCGGCAGGATCGTGCCCCGGGACCGCCTGACGGATCGGGACGGGATGCGGATCATATCGGACCTCCCGGTTCGGTGGAGGGCCCGCCCGGCGCCGCCGGGGGGCTCAAGGGGCCTCTTTACGCATGGTGCTGGAGCTGGACAGGACTGCGCCTCCGAAGAACATCGGCGGGCTCCAGGCGATCTTCGAGAACGGGACGGAGACCGAGACCTTGATCTGATCGCCGGCGCTGGCCTGCGGCAGGTCGCTGATGCTCCGGTCCAGGTCGGTGACGGTGATCACGGCGTTGGCCGAGGGGACCGCGGCGGTGTCGAGGTAGGATCGGACGCGATAGTTCACCTCGTCCGGGCCGTTGCTCGTTCCGGTGCCGATCGTCGAGCCTCCCAGCGAGGCCAGGCGGGCGCCCTCGCGGGCCGCGTTGACGATGATCTCCTCGGACGTCATCACCTGGCCGCTCTCGATGATGCCGAAGATGATCAGGACGAAGAACGGCAGGGTCAGGGCACATTCCAGGGCGACCGCCCCACGTCGCCGGCCGCGTCGAGTCCGATGTGATCTCATTCGACTAACTCCCGCGATCGCCGGCGACACCCGGCCGGACGGGCGACCGACGCGATGTCGGGCGGTCGTCGTATGAAGGGACACTAGGCCCCGTTCCGGGGGCTCGTCAAACGGCGCGGCCTTTTTTCGCCGCGAAGCCAACGGGCCGGTCATTTGACGCCCCCGTCCGCCGCGAAGACCTTCATCACCTGAAAGACCGCCGGGGCCAGCAGGATCACGAAGACGGCCGGGAAGATGAACAGCAGGGTCGGGATC
>JAJYDH010000155.1 GCA_021777685.1 Planctomycetota bacterium
GGAACGCTCCGACGTCGGAGCGTGTCCGATCGTGGTGCCGTCCGAGGCGTAGGGAATTTTTTCGGTGATTATCTTCGCCCCTTATCGACAACGTGGACCTGGGCAACTCCCGTGCCACGACCATCTCTCCAACCCTGACATCGCAACAAGACCTCCCTAAACTTCCTGATGGCGTGGTGTTGCACATCTTCGCATTCCCAAGCGTGATGATCACCACCCGATGCGAAAACGTCTTCCAGCCCCATCGATTTGTCGGCCGAAGCAGTAGCCTCTTGTAAAATGGAAGGTTGTTGCAATCCGTCTGTTACCTTTCGAGGCAAGAGGGATTCAATCAAGAATCCGACAAGAATGGCCGACGACATCCGCCACTGGTCGCATAGGTTAGGCTGGCGGGCGGCACTCTGCCTGCCTTGCGGGACAGTCCCCCCGCTTGCCAGTGCGGCGCGGAGTGATCGTTCCACCCTAGGCTTCAAGGATCGCCCCCTGGTTAGGGCCAATTCGTCAGTGATGATCCGCCCCATTAGCAGGCCCGAGGTTCGGCCGTTGGAGTCCCGGACCAAGACCCCGGTGTACTCAGCGAGCCGCTTGCCGCTTACAACGGGAAGACCAACCACGAGGCAAAATGGCTACGTAGTGGAATTCTCTCCCGCCTTACATTTTCAAAATATAGCGCGCGAACTTAGTCTGATATATTTATAATAACATAAAAAATGATAATTAAACTTTGCAGCGAAGTTCATCGATTCGTCGACGTCTCGCCGTTCCTATCGGCTCTTGTCGGGCGCGACGACATTCCGACGGTCATGTTCGCGGAACTGCTCGCGGAGGCAGTGATTCATCTCGCGGTAGACCATCAGGCCGACCAGGACGATGGAAAGGCCGCTGAGCGTGAAAGCCATCCGCTCGTTGGTGGTGGCCGCGGCCATGTTCTGAACCTGGCTGGCTGCGTTGAGAGTGGTTGCGATCGCGTTCATAGGATTCGCCGTCATGAATGGGCGAGCGTTCTGCCAACCTCGTCGGATCGGGCGTATATGCCTCCAAGGTTCGAGATTTATGGATTCGGCCTCGTCGGATCGCGCCTCCCCGACCTCGCTCGTGCAAATGAGATGAGGAGAAATCGATACGGATTTTCGTTTAGCACAGATCGTCGAGAGTATCCACACCGCATTTGAGATAACCGATCATCTCCGCGATCCGAGATGATCGGGGGCAGTGACCTCGAGGGCTTGAATCATTCGCCCGCCTGCGGGTCGCTCGGCTCGCACCTGCCGATCTCCCTCATCGCCGCTTCGACCTCTCGCAGGTTCTCCAGAGCCAATTGCTGACGCTTCGGCACGGCATCGGGCGGTGCGAAATCGAGGCCGAGCTGCCGGAGGAAATAGAATGCCATGCAGACACGCATGGACGTCGTGAGTCGTCCGTCCACCATGCCGTAATCGAGCTCGATGGCGCGACGGTTGCCCCCTTTCAGCGCGGGGTGCGGGATCAGGATGAGAGTCACATGACGCTCCCAGCCGGCATCGTCGGCCGGCTCGACGTCTCCCGGCCGGTCTTCGGCGATCTCGAGGATCCGAGACAGGACGAAATCGCGGAACTCCTTCCGTTCGTAGCACCAGGCGCGGGCATGCCAGCGGAAACCGTCGAATCCCAGTGAGTGGGGCGAGAGCCAGCGCCAGCTCGGCTTTTCGCTGGACATCGACTGGTAATGCACCTTGACCGAGGAACGGGTGCGGATCGCCCCGAGCACGCGGCGCAGCGCCTCGGGCTCGAGTGGGCGGCGAAGGATGGGGACGATGGAGTAGGACGGGAGGCGGACGGCCCAAGAGTCCTCCTGCTTGAGCAAACCTGCCTGGATGAGTCTGAGTTGGGCGAGGTATTGGCCGGCGGAGGGATCGAAGAAGACCGGCTTGAAATTGGGGCCGGCCACGTAGGCCTTGCGGGTCTTGTCATAGACCGCATTGCCCCCCGCCCCCTCCTGGTACTGGGTCAGGTCCGAAGAGGCCTGCGGCACCGAGACCCCGAAATGGTCGGTGAGGTCGGATCGATTGACGTGCCCTTCCCAGTACAAGCGGAAGTCGATGAATTCGAGCCGTTGCTCGACCGACCATCGTGTTTTCTTGTTGCGTTTCGTCACACGGCTTGCCCTCATTGCGGGCCGAGCGTATACTTTCTAGATGGGTCGAGTTTGGCAACTCAACGACTTTTTATTCTCACAGAAAGGGGACAGCGCGTAAAGGGCGTGGTTGTCGAAGTTGCCGGGGCGATGCGTGCATAAGCAGAAATTTACCGCAGCCCGGAGACCTGCTTGGCGGGGCTGGGCCGACTCGTCCTGTAAATTTCCGGTTTCCGGCGACGTTGAACGGGGTCATCACTCACCTCTTTCATCTCATCTGTCGTCGCAGTCAGTCGTTCCATCCGCGATTTGGAGGCTTTGTGATGTCGGAGCATAAACCCGAAGGCGGCCCGAAGAACGAGGTCCGCATCCACATCGATCGGGTGGCGTACAAGTCCCCCAATCCCACCGACGGGGAATCGCTTTACGAGCTCGGGAAGGTCCGGGCGGGCTTCGAGCTTTATCTGGAGGTCCAAGGCAACGAGGAAGATCGTCTGATCCCCAGGGACCATGAGAAGGTCCGTCTCGAGGAGGACGAGCATTTCTACAGCGCGAACTCGCACAAGAAGGTCTTCACGATCTTCGTCAACGGCCGGGAGAAGGAAATGAGCGGGAAGGTCCTGTCCTTCGCCGAGGTCGTCGCCCTGGCCAACTTCCCCGCCGACCCGAATACGATCTTCACGGTCACCTACAAGAAGGGCCGCCGCAACCAAGAGGGCGCCCTGGTCGAGGGCGACACCGTCAAGGTCAAGGATGGGATGATCTTCAATGTCACGCCAACTAGTAAATCGTAGTGCCGACCTCAAGCGGCTGCGGGACGAAGGCTACGACATCGAGGTGAGGTCGAATCACCTCCTCGTGAAGGACGTCCCTTACGTCGATCCCCACAGGGTTGTCAGGCGCGGCATCCTCGTCTCCGAGTTGACGCTCGCGGGCGACGTCACGGCCGCGCCCGGCACCCATGTCGCGCTCTTCATCGGGGAACATCCCTGCAAGAGGGATGGAACCCTGATCTCGCAGATCCAGCACCAGAGCGGGAATCAGGATCTCGGCAACGGCCTCGTGGCCAACCATTCCTTCTCCAACAAGCCGAGCGACGGCTACAAGGACTATTACGAAAAGGTCACGAGATACGTCGATATCATCTCCCATCCCGCGATGTCGCTCGAGCCCGGGGTGACGGCCAAGACCTTCCCCGCCGTGGAGGACAAGGAGGGAGAGTCGCCCTTCCACTATGTCGACACCGCCTCGAGCCGCGCCGGGATCACCGCCGTCACGGGCAAGCTGGCGCTGCGGCGGCTGGCGATCGTGGGGGTGGGCGGGACAGGATCCTATGTCCTCGACCTGGTGGCCAAGACCCCGGTGCATGAGATCCACATCTTCGACGGCGACAGGATGTTGAATCACAACGCCTTCAGATCCCCAGGGGCACCGTCCCTCGATCAGCTAGGGCAGCGCGGGATGAAGGTGGACTACTTCGGGGAGATCTACTCTCGGATGCACCGCGGCATCGTCGCCCACGGCTCCTACGTCGACGCCACGAACCTCGATCAGTTGCGAGCGATGGATTTCGTCTTCGTCTGCCTCGACAGGGGCGAGGCCAAGCGGTTGATCGTCGAGCGGCTGATCGAATGGAGGATTCCGTTCGTCGACGTCGGCATGGGGATCGAGCTGGTCGACGGCATGCTGGGCGGCGTCCTTCGCGTCACGACCGTGACGCCGGAGAAGCACGACCATGTTTCGCGCCGCATCTCGTTCGCCGACGGCGAAGACGATTACGCCAGCAACATCCAGATCGCGGACCTCAACGCCCTGAACGCGACGCTCGCCGTAATTCGCTGGAAGAAGCTCTTCGGCTACTACCGCGATTTCGAGAAAGAGCATCAAAACACGTTCACAACGGATTGTAACATGCTGCTCGGCGAGGACAAGCAATGAGGCCCGAAGTCGCCCTCACGCATGAATTCGTCCGGGCCATCCCCGACGAATTGCAGGAACGTACCATCTATGTATCGATCGATTTCGCCACGGTTGCGCACAAGTGCTGTTGCGGCTGCGGCCGTGAGGTGATCACCCCCCTCACCCCGACGGATTGGAGGCTGATCTTCGACGGCGAAACGATCTCCCTCGAACCGTCGGTCGGGAGTTGGAACCTCCCCTGCCAGTCCCATTATTGGATACGGCGCAACAAAGTGCAGTGGTCGCGCCCGTGGTCGCGAGAGCAGGTCCAGGCCGAACGAGCGGCCGATGCGCGGGCAAAGGCGAGATATTACGGGAATGAAATCGAGGCGGCGGAGGCTCCTCCGGTCGTCGTCCCGGTTCCGTCGGTTCCGAACCCCACCGAAGACGCCGAAAGCCCGGTCGGTGCGAGCCCGAAGGGTGGCGTTTGGCGGAGGCTGAGGAGATGGATGTTCGGGGCGTAGACGGGCCGGCCCCGTTGCATCGTTTTCGATGGGTCCAAAGCTTTTCAAACGAGCAACGCTAGCGAGCACGCCTTCGTCATGGCTTGGATGACGGCCCCGTTGCGGCTGTACTTCTGGGCGTGTCGGCGCCGGGCTATGCTAGGAGATGTGCCCGATCTCGACGTCTTTCCGGCGTTCTTTGGGGTGTTCGGCGACCAGCCGGCGATGGCAATGATGGGGCTTCTCCTCGCTGAAGAGCAGGCAGCCGCCGTCCAGCCGATCGGGAGAAAGAGCCTCTTCGATCCTCCTGTCTTCCATCAGCTTCAAGAATGGCCGCTCGTAGATATCGCGATCTCCCTTGTTCGTCTTGAAAGCGGCCAGGATATCCTGGGTGGGCGCCAAGACGGGCAGGCGGAGATAATCGATCTTGCAAATTTCACCTGTAAAATATTTCAGGTCGTTCTTCTTCGTGAATCCCGCGATCTGCGAGACGTTGTTTAGGCGGACGTCGATCAGCGTCCGGGCGCCGGAGTTCTTGATCCTGGTGAAGAAGGTATCGGCGACCTCCTTGGTTCCTTGTCCTTGGTAAACCCGATCTTCATCCCGCGACTCCTCTGCCGTCCCCACGCGTCGGCGCGTCCGTTTGATACGCGATCCGTTCGACCTGGATGCGTTAGGCGTCCGAGACTGCCAGCTCCCGGATACTGAACAGCGAGAGATCACCAAGAGGCGTCAGGGTTTTTACCATCGATCGGCCGATGAAAGGCTGGATATATTGCTTGATTGCCTGCTTTCTTTCATGCCATCTTTCATGCGTGCTTGTCAGGTGTATTACAATTGCGACAGTTGGATAGGCCTTTGAATCGCCCGGCACAATGGTGTGTGCTCCGCTCCGGCCGCGTCCTTCGCCAAGATCCCCCGCTTGACGAGATCCACCCCAGTCGGCGGCGTTTTGAAGGTTTTGCATCGCCTGATCTCATCGTTATCGGTCCTGACCGCGGGGCGATGGTATCATGGTCGCCCGACCAAGAAGACTCTTTGTAGGGTCCGCTCTCGACCCTCGTGCTTCCCAGGCGGAGCCGATTGGTGGCCATTTCATGAGATGGATGAAAAGCTGGGCGTTCCTGTCTTTCCTGAGTGCCGTCGGCGCGGTGATTCTCGTCGTGCTGGCGTGCTCGTTGCCGGCGTGGAAAGCGCTCGCGCTGCTCCTCGTGGGCGTCGTCGTCTTCCTTGTCGTGCTCGCCCGCAACCCGGCGCACCGGTACTGGCGGTTCGCGAGCTTCGTCACGGGAGCCTGGTTTGCCTCCCACGCGATCCCCGACCTCACCATCCGCTTCCTCTGGGGACGCGGCAGGTTCGGCGAGCTCCTGATGCAGGGCGGCCCGGGCTCCTGGTTCGACGTCGGATGCCTCCTGCTGATCGCCCTCGCCCTCCTCCTCGATTTTTCGCTCGGAGGCGAGCACGGCGTGATGCGAGGCCTGTTCTCACGCTTCACCTTCCGCCCGCAGCGCCAGATCGCGGGGACGGGGCCGGCGAACCAGTCGACGGTCGGCGACGTCTCCGGCAGCAACAATCAAATCAGCATCAATCAGCAGCACGGCTACTCGGCCGAGGAAATCTCGCGCCTCCTCCTGACCGCGGGCGATCGGCCCCCGGACGTCAACGCGGTGATCGAGGGCGCGGCCGACCTGCTCAACCGGGGTAAGCCGGATGCGGCGGAGAAGATCCTGTCCGATCTCAAGGGCCGGTTCTGGGACAGGCTCACGCCGCGCGAACGATACCGGGTCGTCGCCAACCTGGGCCGGGTCAAGGAGGCCCTCGGGCGTATTCCCGAGGCCGCCGACTGCTACCTCCAGGCGCGGGCACATCAGCCCGAGGACAACGATGCGCGCGCCCTCGGTGCGGTAGCCCAGTTCATGCTCGGCAAGGTCGAGGAAGCACACAGGCTTGCGGATTCGATCGTTCGCGAGAAGCCCGCTTCGTCGCTCGCGGCCGCCGTGTGGATCCGTTCGACGCCCGAGTCGACCCCGTTCACGGAGATCGTCGAGGCCGTCCCCGAAGAGGTCCGACTCGCTGCCGACGTCTCCGGCGCGCTCGCGCAGCGGGCCCTCCGGTCGCGCCTCCCCGAGGAGGCCGAGGGGTATGCTCGGATGGCCTTGGACGCCGTGCCCGAGAATCCGGCGGCGAGGGAAGTGCTCGGCACCGCGATCGTTTATCGCGAAGCGTCTACGATGGTTCCGAGGCATGGGCCGGGCAGGGGCGCCGTCTCCGCGCGACTTCACGAGGCCGAGGGGCTGCTGTCCGACGCCCTGGGCGTCGCGCGCAGCCCGGGGGATCTCGCAAGGATCCGCTTGGCGCGAGGCCAGCTCTACGACCTGGTCGGTCGCGACAGCGAGGCGGAGACCGACTTCCGGGTTGCCCGCGAAAACGACCCGGAGGAGCACACGATCGCGAGGCAATTCGCCTCGTTTCTCCTCAGGCGAGGGCAGCCCGACCGTGCCATCGATGTCCTGCGAGACGTCTCGAAGCGGAATGTTGATGTCCAGTCGTCCTTGATCCTCGCGAGTCTGCTCGGGGATCGGGGTGGGCCCGAGGACCGACGCGAGGCGGCGGGCGTCCTCCAGCATGCCATGGGCCGCGCGGGCGAGTCCTCCGCGGAGGTACGGTCCGAGCTCGTGGGGCTGCTCGTCTACAACCTGGCCGAACTCGGCGACGAGGGCGCCATCGAGGAAGTCCTCGCGGGCTTGGTGCAGGGTTCGGTGACCACGGCGGTTGAACTTGCGACGCGGGCCGATGCGAACCGGACCCTCGGCCACCTGGATCTCGCGAACGAGCAGGCCGGCGAGGCCGTCCTCGCGTTGCAGGAGGATTCCGGTCCGCACGAACGGCGTATGGTCGCCGATGTGCTCACGCGGCTTCATCGATTCTCGGAAGCACTCCCTCACTGGAAGGCGATCGTCGCGCCGGGAGAGCTCTCGCCCCAGGCGCGGTCAGCGCTCGACTGCGCCTGGGAGAGCGAGGATTTCGCGTATTTCCTGTCCCACTGCGAGCAGGTGCGAGCGCTCGGGATCTGGGATGTGCGCTGCGTCGAACGCGAGCTGAACCTCCTGCGTCGCTTCCACGAGCACGACAGGGCGATCGCGGTGGCGAACGGGTTCATCGGGCACGCGGCCGATCCGGCGATCGTGAGGGCGATGCGCGTCCATCTCGCGCTCATCGGAATCGCCGCCCATCGACCGGAGCTCGTCTCGGGGGACCCGGGCGATTATCCGCCGCCGGAGACCTCCCGGCCGCAGGTCGGGCTGGCGGTGTCTCAAATCCTCAAGAAGGGGCCGAATCCGGGCGAATCCGTGCGTTACGCCTACGAGCTCCTCCGGCGGAATTTCTCCTCGCCGGAGGCTCATTACGCCTTCATCCAGGCCGTCGGGCTGGGCGAGGAGTCGGACGTCCAGGTCGCCCCGATCGAGACCGTCGGCCCAGGGGCGGCCGTGAAATACCGGGAACTCGGGAGCGATGCCGAGGCGTGGTGCATCATCGAGGACGCCCCCTCCCCGGAAATGGCCCGCCAGGAATACGCCCCGCATCACGCCTTCGCACGGGCGATGACGGGCAAGCGGGCGGGCGATAGGTTCACCCTCAGGGAGGATCTGCTGCAGAAGCGAGAGGCGGAGATCACGGGAATCGCGAACAAATATGCGTTCCGGAAGTGGGATTGCATCCACCGCTGGGAAGAGCGCTTTCCAGACCAGCCGTTCGCCAGGATGTATCGTCTGGAGCGGGGGCCCGATGGGGCCCTGGACCCGAGCCTGATCTTCCGCGCGGTCGATAGGAACATTGAGGAAGGGCGTTCGGCCCGCGAGCTGTATCGCGATTACCCGATCTCGGTGCTCGGCTTCGCCCAGCTGAGCGGCGTGACGGTCGCGGAATCCCTCAGACACCTCATCGGCCAGGAGGACCTCCCGGTACGGTGCTGCTTCGGGACGCAGGAGGAGTTCGGTGCTGGGTTGGGGGCGATCCGCGACGCGGGGGCGTTGGTTATCGACCCGTCGAGCGTCGCGACGTTGTTCCTGACGGGCTTCTATCGCAAGCTGCCTCCCCTCGAAATCCCGACGATCACGAGCACGGGGACGCTCCAGGAGTATCGCATCCTCCTCGGGAAGCTGGCTCACGGAGGGGAATTCCTCACGAGGCATCGCGGTCGCCACGTCCTGGTCTCCCGGGATGCCGGCGACCAGGGGCGATTCCGGTCGGGCCTGGAAGAGTTCATCGGCTGGCTCGAATCACACGCCCGCATCGAGGGGGGAGCGGAACTGGCGAAGCTGAGCCGGGAGGTCCGGGAGGACGCGATCGGCGAGTTCGGGCAGCCTGCGGCAGAATGCCTGGCCCTCGCGATACGCGAGGGCGCGGTGCTCTGGACGGACGACATCCACCTCGCCGGCTATTCCGCGGCGAAGCACGGCATCCGACGCACCTGGACCCAGGCGGTGGCGATCTACCTGCAGGCCGCCGGGCGGCTCGAGAAGGGAGAGCTCGACACGCTCTCGCTCAGCCTCGTCGAGGCGGGCTTCGCGTTCACTCGCCTCCCTCCCGATGTGATCCTGCTGGCCGCGCGACGGTCGGACTGGGAGGACTCGCGAGACCCTTTCCGGGCCGTCGCGCGTTGGCTCGGCTCCGATCAGCACACCGGCCTCGCATCGGTCGGCGTCGTCGCGGACGTCCTCCCGCTCATCTGGCGCGAGGCCCCGCTGCTGCAGCAGCGGCAATCGGCGACCCTGGGCCTTCTCCGCGCCCTGTCGCGAAGACCGGGAGGCGTCCAGCTCGCCCGCAACCTCCTCGGCAGGCTGGCCCCGGCGTTCGGCGTGGATCCGGTGAATGAGGAGCGATGCCGAGACTACCTCCTGGGCGTCCTGAACGGCGAGGGACCCGACCGGACGGTCCTCTCGGCGTGACGGCCCAGGAGGCGGCCATCCCGACCCGCATCCCGCCCAGCCGGGCGGGGCTTTCGGGGCATCGCGAATTGCAGCCGGCTCCCCCCAATTTGGACGCAAGGCTCAGCGGGGGTGGGCCGGGCTCTCGCCGCATTCGGCGCACGCGTAACCGGTCTCTGATCCGTGTCTCTGGAGGGTCCTGGGTGCCGGTGGCGTAGGTCCGGGGTCGCCCTCCAACAGTCCCCTGACCGATTCCTCGAAGCTGGCGAAGTCCGATTGGTACATGCCGCCTCGGGCGCCTTCGTACTCGCAATTCCAGGCGGCCAGGGCCTGTCCGAATCGGATGGCCCCGCGGAGCCGGTCCGGCGTGACCTCGAGGAACGCGTCCCTGCCGCTTCGGCCGAGGGCGGCGACGATCCCCGCCGTACACCAGTCGCCGCACCCGGCGGTATCCACCACGTCGCGGGCCGGGAGGGATTCGGACGATACCCAGCCGCGTCGGCTCCCCTTCAGGCGGGAGAGGTATCGGAGGCCCTCGGCCCCGCGCGTCTCGATGAGGAGCGGGATGGCCGCCTCCTGGGCCAGCCCCTCCAGATTCCCCATGCGGTCCTCGGCATACTTGACGACGTGGGCGGTCTCGATGGCCCGCCTCAAATCCTTCTCGGACGCTGAGGCGGACGGCTCGAAGACCACGAGTGCCCCGCCCTCGGCCGCCTGGCGGGCGAGGTAGACGGCGCCCGGCGACGTGCGATCGAAGAAGAAGACGGCCGGCTTGGGCAACCTCGCCAGGATGCCGTCCGCGTCCGACGCCCGCACCGGCTTGTACCAGGGCAGCCGCGTGCCGCAGGACGGGCATTTGCGGGAGAAGGAATGAGTGGTCGCCCGGCCGGGCGTGCAGTGGATGTGCTGGACGATCACGGGCGTGCTGCCGGCCGCGTCGACGCCGAGGAAGTCCGGCCTGACGCCCCACCGGCAGAGATCCTGATTGATCTGCCTGGAGGCCGCGTCATCGGCCAGCCGCGCGATCGGATAGGCGTCCCAGCCGAGGAAGGCGAGCGCCGCCAGGACGTTGCCGCAGGTCCCGCCCGCCCAGAGATGGGGCAGCGAATGCGGCCCCGTCGGGATGACGACGTCCAGCGCGATCAGGCCGGTGCCGGCGATGACCGGGGGCGGTCCAGGGAGATTGAAGGAGACATCATTCCGCATAGCATTCGCCCGCTAACCATAATCCGAAGAGCTCCGGGGAACTTTCGAAATCCTCGACTCTGTATCCCCTACAGTCGATGTGCGCGAGCCCGATGTCAAGCAGAGGTTTCAGTTCGTAAGCGACCATCAGGACTCCCAGGGACATCAGCTTGCTCGAAAGCGCCGACAACGCGACCTTGCAGCCGCCGATCAGGCTGAGCGTTTCCCGGTAGTGGAACACGGCCTTCCGTACGCGCCTGTAGACCTCGAAGGGGTTCTGCTCGGCCGCATACATCAGGCTGCGGGGGTCGAGGCGATGCTGGTCGAACAGGAGGTCCCGGTATTCCTGTACAATATCGTCCCCCCTCCTGGGATTCTTCGACGGAAAGGGCAGCACCGGGCAGATTTCGTCCGGCTTGACCCGGTCGTAGATGCGGTCGAAATGGGTGGTCCGCCCTTCCCCCAGGAGGGGTATCCAGACCTTCGGCTGCTGCCCCGTGGCCTCGCGGCTGAAACTCCCCTCGAAGGAGTGGAGGAACTCCGCCGTCTCGTCGATGCCCTCATCTACAATCCTGGAGTCGAGGAGCGGGTCGTCCGCGACGATGACGTGCAGATTCGTCCGGCGGGCCTGCCCGGGTGCGGCCTCGTCGAGCAGGAAGAGGAGTCGCGCGAGCAGTGGGAAATAGATCCCGCGCGGCATGGCGCTGATGTCCACCACGACATCCTGGTAGCGGGTCAGCTCACCGGGCGAGGTGAAGACGTTGGCGGCGTTCAGGGGGCCCACGCGCCGGGTGCCCGACCAGAAGGGCAGTGCACGCACCCCGACACCGCCCCGATCGCCCACCGCCCGCGCTATATGCTCCCAGTTCTGCTGCACGCGCGGGGCGTAGGCGAGCGAGGCCGAACCGTCCCCTTCCTCGTAATCGAGCCCGAGGACGTCACGAACGCCGCCCCCGCCCGCCGCGAGGATCATGTCGAGGCCGGCATGAGACCGCGGGTCGAACCCCCTGCCGAGGACGATCAGCACCGATCGCTCCCCTTCGGCGAGGTGGCCGGCCCAGAAGGAAGAAAGCCCCACGCCCCCCTCAAGGACGTAATCGCGCCAGCGCATGTCCGGCATGGATGAGGCGTCCCTGGTCATAGGAGGCTGCCCTCCGACTTCGGTTCCACGAACGGCCGGTCGATCCAGCCGACGAGCTGCTGGAGCGGTCGCTCCTTGTAGAGCCCATAGTTCAGTGGGAGGTCGAAGTGCACGCACAACAGCCGGTTCAGGTTGAGGACGATCCAATTTTCGCCCTTGCACCGGTAATCGAGGTCGGCGACCAGGAGGTTGTGCGCGAGAGCGGACGCCAGGATGTCAGCGAACCGCTTGTGATCGGGGCGGGCGCGCAGATGCCCCTCGTCCATCAGCAGGGCGCGCTCGGACATGCGGAGTGCCGTGCCGCCCACGCCGGGGTCGTTGGGAGCGGTCGGCCTGTAGGTGTACCACTGGCTGAACTTCCCGACCGCATCGAGGAAGTTCCTCAGCTCGCGCCCCATCGCGACCCCGTTCGGGATGTCGTCCCAGACCGCCTGTGCCGCCCGCTTCATCAGCTTGTGTTGCCGTTCCGGTGAGAGGGCCGCCCCCTTCTTCAGGAGCTCCGACGCCGCCGACTCCTCGAAGATGTCGCCCGCCAGCCCGAGGAATTGCTTGATGTTGAGGGATGCCAGCCGCGCGATGCAC
>JAJYDH010000156.1 GCA_021777685.1 Planctomycetota bacterium
TACTCGATCGTCCGGACCTACCTCGACTGGCTGGCCGTCCTGCCCTGGGACAAGTCGAGCCGCGACCGCCTGGACCTCCGCCGGGCCCGCAAGGTCCTCGACGCCGACCATTACGACCTGGAGAAGGTCAAGGAACGCATCCTCGAATACCTGGCCGTCCGGAAGCTCAAGAAGGACATGAAGGGGCCGATCCTCTGCTTCGCCGGCCCGCCCGGCACGGGCAAGACCAGCCTGGGCAAGAGCATCGCCAAGGCGCTCGGCCGCCAGTTCGTCCGCGTCAGCCTGGGCGGGGTCCACGACGAGGCCGAGATCCGCGGCCACCGCCGGACCTACGTCGCCGCGATGCCCGGCCGGGTGATCCAGGGCATCCGCAAGTCCGGCACGAATAACCCGGTGTTCATGCTCGACGAGGTGGACAAGCTCGGGGCCGACTTCCGGGGCGACCCCTCGGCCGCGCTCCTGGAAGTCCTCGACCCCGAGCAGAACGCCACGTTCCGCGACCACTATCTTGATGTGGACTTCGACCTCTCCAAGGTCATGTTCATCGCCACGGCGAACATGCTGGAGACGATCCCCGCCCCCCTGCTCGACCGGATGGAAGTGATCGAGCTTCCCGGGTACAGCGAGGAAGAAAAGGTCCTGATCGCCAAGAAGTACATCGTCCCCAAGCAGCTCGATGCCCACGGCCTCTCGGTCAAGCAGGTGACGTTCGAGGACGAGGCGGTCCGGCGGGTGATCGCCGACTACACCCGCGAGGCCGGGCTCCGGAACCTCGAACGCGAGATCGCCACGGTCTGCCGGAAGATCGCCCGGAAGCACGCCGAGGGGAACAAGGCGGCCACGACCGTCGAGCCCGGGATGCTCGCCGACATGCTCGGCCCGCCCCGGTTCTTCCGCGAGGTCGCCGACCGGACGGGCACGCCGGGCGTCGCCACCGGCCTGGCCTGGACCCCGACCGGCGGCGAGATCCTGTTCATCGAGGCGACCGGGATGCCCGGCAAGGGATCTCTGACCCTGACCGGCCTGCTCGGCGAGTCGATGCGCGAGAGCGCCCAGGCGGCGCTGAGCTTCCTCCGGAGCCACGCGAAGGAGATGGGCCTGGACGCGGGCAAGATCACCAAGACCGACCTCCACATCCACGTCCCCGCCGGCGCCGTGCCCAAGGACGGCCCCTCGGCCGGCGTCGCCATCGCCGCCGCCCTGATGAGCCTGTTCCGCAACCGCGCCATCCATCAGGAGATGGCCATGACCGGCGAGGTCACGCTGACCGGCCGGGTCCTGCCCGTCGGGGGGGTCCGCGAGAAGGTGCTTGCCGCCCGCCGGGCCGGGATCACGACCGTCCTGATCCCCCGCCACAACGAGAAGGACCTCGTCGAGCTGCCCGCCGAGGTCAAGGCCGACGTGACCTTCCACGCGATCGACACCCTCGAAGACGTGATGGTCCACCTCTTCCCGCCGAAGGCCAGGGCGACCGCCAAGCCCCGCGCCAAGGAGGCCCCGCGCAAGCCCGGCCTGCCGACCCCGGTCGACAAGCCCACCCTCCCCGAGAAGCCGACGAGGCGGCCGAGGTCGGTCTGACGGCCCGGAAAGCATGACCAAACTCCGCTGGGGAATCCTCGGCTGTGCCCGGGTCGCCCGATGGCAGGTCGGCCCGGCGTTCCGCGAGGCCGGGCTCGGCACCCTCCGCGCGATCGCCGGCCGAGATCCGACCCGGGCCCGCGAATGTGCCCGGGAGCTGCGAATCCCGGTCGCCCATGAGTCGTACCGGGCCCTGCTCGACGACCCCGAGGTCGACGCCGTCTACATCCCGCTCGTCAACGACCTGCACCATCGCTGGACCCTCGAAGCGGCCGACGCCGGCAAGCACGTCCTCTGCGAGAAGCCGTTCGCCCTCGACGCCGGCCAGGCCCGGGAGATGGCCGGGCGGTGCCGGTCTCGGGGCCTGGTCGTCCGCGAGGGGTTCATGTGGCGGCACCAGCCGAGGGTCCGGGAGGTCCTCCGGCTCGTCCGATCCGGGGCGATCGGCGAGCTTCGGCTGATCCGGGCCTCGTTCTCGTTCCCGCTCGGCGACGACCCCTGGCGGCTCGACCCCGGTCACGGCGGCGGGGCCCTGAGCGACGTCGGCAGTTACGGCGTGAACGCCGCGAGGCTGTTCGCCGGGGGGGAGCCGGTCGAGGTCCGCTCGCTCGCGACCTTCGGGCCGACCGGGGTCGACCTGTCGCTCGCGGCCGAATTGCGGTTCCCGGGCGGGGTCCTTGCCGTGGTCGACGCCAGCTACGAGCAGCCGCTCCGGAACTCGATCGAGCTGGTCGGCCGCCTGGGGTCGATCGACATCCCCGACGCCTTCGTCCCGCCGGGTCGCCCGGTGGCCTACCTGAACGTCGATGGGAGGCGCCGCAAGATCCGGTCCGGCCGGGCGAACCCGTACGCGGCGATGTTGGATGACTTCGCGAGGGCCGTCGACGCGAGAGGGGCGGACGACCCGACGCTCGACGACCCCGAGGCCCAGATGGCGGCCCTCGACGCGATCCGCGCGGGCTTCGGCATGACCTGGCCCCGGACTTGAACCAATTTCGGGTTGCCGATCCGAATCCCTTGGGCTACCCTTCCGGTCCCGCGAGCGTGGCCCTCCCTCGACGCCCCTCGCCATCGGACAACTTGGGTTCCCCACGGAGCGAGCAAGGATGCGCGCACCCCTGGCACGATGCCTCGCCCTGATCGGCCTCGTCCCGCTCTCGGCCCTCGGCGACGGCGCGCCGGTCGCCCCGAAACCACGAGCGGCCGAGGCCACGACCCCGAAGGCCGAGGCTCCGCCCTCGGCCACGATCACCCCGGTCACGAGGGCCGACGCCGCCCGCGAGCGGCTGGCGATCGCCGCCCGGCTCGACGACAAGGACAGGCCGGCTCCGAAGCCGATCCGCGATCTGCTGGAGGCCCGCAAGGCGCTGCTCCAGGAGTGGGAGAAGGTCAACAAGGAGCGGGCCGAGGTCGAGAACCCCGAGCGGAGCCCCGAGCGCGAGGCCGCCGAGTTCAAGCTGGACCTGGACAAGACCCGCGCCCTGCTCGAACAGGCGACCAAGGTGCCCGACGCCCTCCTGCCCGAGGCGTTCCGGGCGAAGGAGGCCGACGTCAAGGCCATCGAGGCCCGGCTCGGCGAGATGAAGGAGGCGATCGACGCGGCCCGGTCCGACCTGAAGGACCGCTCGGCCGAGCTGGAGGCCCTCCGCGCCGACGGTTCGAGCAAGCTGGCGGCGAAGGTCGCGGCGCTCCGGACCGAGCGCGACAAGGTCTATCAAGGCGTCGCCGCGCTGGCCGCCGGCCACGGCGAGCGCCAGGCCGGCGTGGCCGCCGCGACCTCGCCCGAGGCCCGCGATCTCATCAAGGAGCGCCTGGTCAACTCCGAGTGGGAGGCCCGCGTCGAGGCCGAGCGGCTGGCCTGCATGGAGGCGAAGATCGCCCAGGCCGGCCGGCGGCTGGATCTCGGGACCGTCCAGATCGCGGCCAAGGCCGCCCGCGTCCAGCTCGGCCGTCAGCTCCTCGAACGGATGGAGGCCCGCTACGCCGCCCAGGCCGAGCGGCAGCGGAGCGACCTCAAGCAGGCCGTCGCCAAGGAAAAGACCCGCGCCGCGACCTCCGGCGACCCGGTCGAGCGCCGCCGGGCCAGTCGGACCGCCGAGCTGTTCGAGCTGGAATCGCAGGTCGTCGCCCACGAGAAGGCCCACGCCACCTCGGCCGGGGTCTCGGTCCAGGAGATGACCGCCCTGGCCGACGCGGCCAGCCTCGGCTTCGCCGAGCTGAAGAAGCTGCTCGACGACGACGACGTCAGCACGCTCGACGCCCTCCGGCTCAAGAACGACTTCCGGCGGATCGCGCCCGAGCGGGCCCAGATCGTCCGGACCGACCTGGCCGAGACCGCCGCCGAGCTGACCACCTACGAGAACGCCCTGACCGACGCCGAGATCGACCTGGTCAACGACTCCCGCGACGACCGGTTCGACCGCGAGTCGCTCCTGGAGCAGATCCCCGAGAGGCGCCGGGCCGAGGCCAGCGCGATGCTCGAAGAGCTGGAGACCCGGCACAAGGCCCTGCTCAACCGCCGCCGGAACGTCCTCCAGAAGCTGGCCAGGCGGGCCGAAGACGCGCACAACCAGGTCCTCCGCCGGCTCCAGACCCTCGACGAGCAATACGCCTTCATCCGCACCCACATCTTCTGGATCAGGGACGCCGAGCCGGTCGGCGCCGCGACCCTCGCCCACGCCCGGGACGACTCCCTCCGGACGGCCAAGGCCCTGGTCCGCCTGGCCTGCGAGACCTGCGACCGGTCGCTCTGGGGGCGCGTCTCTCCCGACTTCGTCCTGGCCCTGTCCGCGCTGGTCATCCTCCCCTGGCCCCTCCACCTGGGCCGCAAGGCGCTCGATCGCCTGAGGCTCGCCAACGCCCCCGGCACCGCGCTGGGGCTGGAGGACTTCCCGGCCGTCGAGCCGCCAGCGGTCGGCGATCGGCCGTCAGCCGGGCAGGAAGTGTGATAAGCCAGTCGCTGTTTGAGCGATAGTAATGCCGACGGCGCTGATCGCCGGCGATTCGCCCCGTATGGGTCCGGGCAGAATATCGTCGAATGAAACAGAAAGCGTGAATCGCCCGCGTTTCTGGCCCCCTCTCCCCTTGCGGGAGAGGGATGGGGTGAGGGGTTCCGGCTCCAGCCAAGCTGATCGACCCCTCTCCCCAACCCTCTCCCGCAAGGGGAGAGGGAGTCAGGGTCCGGTCCCGGCCTGCAACTAACACCCGCTACCCGCTACCCGCTCTTGAAGGGCCTTCGCCATGCGAGAACTTCGACGATTCCTGATCGGGCTGGCCTCGGCGGCGACCTGGCCCGCTTATGTGGGGCTGGTGGCGTTCGCGGCGAAGGCGGGGCCGTGGCCCCGCGACGTCGCCTGGCCGATGTGCGTCCTGCTGCTCGGGCTGGCGGCGGCCTTGTTGCTCGTGATGGTGGGGCGGATGGCGTTCCGCAAGGGGGGCTGGGCCGAGGAGGTCCTGCTCGCCCCGAAGGAGGTCACGCGGCAGATGCGGCGGGTCGTCATGACGCTGGCCGTCGCCGGGTTCTTGCTCCTGATGCCCGAATTGATGCTCCGAGAGGGGCTGATCGCGCCCGGAGGCCGGCCGGTCTCGGCCGCGGGGCTGGGGCGGTTGCTGATCCTCGGCTTCGAGCTGACGTGCTGGATTCTCGCGTACCGCGTGCTCCGGTCGAACTCGCCGCTGCTCGACTGGCTCGCGGAAGACCCGACGAGGCTCGGCCGGGCGGGCCGGCACCGCCGGGCCGTCACCTCGACGATCCTGGCGGGCCTGGCGCTGGTCCTGGTCCTCGACGGGGCGGGGTTCCGGTTCACCACCAAGAGGTTGACCTTCGGCGGCCTCTTCACGATCGGCCTGGTCGGGGCCTGCTGGGGGACTTACCTGATCCTGCTCCAAATCATCGACAAGCAAGGGCACCGCTGGACCAAGGCCGCCCAGGACCAGCCGGCCGCCACCGGCGCCGACGAGGCCACGCCCGACGACCCCTGCTCGAAGCTCCGGACCCTGGCCAGGGTGGTCGTGACCCTGCTGGGCGCCTTCGGCCTGGCGTGGATCTGGAACGTCGACCTGGCCCTGTTCTATTACATCAGCGAGCAGCCGCTCTGGACCCTCGCCGACAAGACGGTGAACCTCGGCGACGTGGTCAAGATGGGCGTCATCTTCTTCGTGACGGGGGGCGCCTGGCGCTACCTCACCACCTTCTTCACCGTGGCGATCTTCCCGAAGATGCCCGACGACCCGGGCATCCGGTTCGCCGTGGTGACGCTCTGCCGCTACGCCGTGCTCGCCGTCGGCATGCTGGCGGGGCTCTCGGCGATCCACCTCGGGCTGGAGCGGATCGGCGTCGTGCTCGCGGCGCTGGGGGTGGGGCTCGGGTTCGGCTTGCAGGAGATCGTCTCGAACTTCGTCAGCGGGATCATCCTGCTGCTTGAGCGGCCGATCCGCGTGGGCGACCTGGTCACGGTCTCCGACATGACGGGCAAGGTCGACCGGATCAACATCCGGGCGACCACGATCATCAACGGCGACAACCAGAGCATGATCGTGCCGAACCGCCAGTTCATCACCGGCAACCTGATCAACTGGACGCACAAGGACCGGATCATCCGCGTGGTGATCACGGTCAACGTCTCCCAGGGCACCGAGGCCGACAAGGTGACGGACCTGCTCCTGTCGATCGCCCACGCCGACCCCGACGTCCTGAACAACCCGGTCCCCTCGGCGTTCCTCGACGCCTTCGGAGACTCGGCGCTCAAGTTCACCCTCAGCGTCTTCGTACCCGACCCCAGCCTGATGGGTCGGGTCAAGCACCGCCTCTTCGCCGAGGTCCAGGCCCGGTTCCAGGCCGCCGGGATCGTGATCCCCCTGCCCGCCCAGGAGCTTCGGGTCCACGCCATGAACCTCGAAGCCCGCGATCACGCCATCGCCAGATCCGGGGGCTTCCGCCAGGACCTCGCCGAGGCCGTCCCGCCCGCGCCCCGATTCGCCACCAAGGTCCCCCTGCCCGTCCCGGCCGAGGAATGCCATCGGGGGGTGGATGAGTGAAGATAGATTCTAACATCCCGCCTTGGAGTGCGGGAGCTTGCTCCCGCTTTTTCCCCGGGAGCTTGCTCCCGGCGGGCGCCCGAGAAGATCCGGGAGCAAGCTCCCTCCTGGAGTGCGGGAGCAAGTTCCCGCACTCCGGGAGCTCGAGCCGGATTCGACGACCCTGAGGAGCCCTCGACGACCCGGCGCGACCCGCCGGCCGACCGGGGCCCGACTTCCCGGTCGCCTTGGCACGTCTTTCGCTGCAAATGCACCTCGATCCGAACACCTGTGAGGACGTCGCGATGAAGAAGTGGCCCAGGCGGCTCCGGGTCGCGATGTGGGTGTGTCTGGCGCTCGTCGGGGCCGTGGCGGCCTTCTGCCATTGGGTCGTCCCCCGGCTCATCGTCGCGGAGATCCGCAAGCACCACCGGGGGCATGTCGCGATCCGGGGCTGGTGGGTCGGCCGGTCGTCGGCCGGGGTGACGGGCCTGACGCTCCGCGAGTCGCCCTCGGCCGACTCGCCGGCCTGGGCGACGGCCGAGCGGGTCACGACCGACCTCACGCTGGGGGGGCTCCTGCGCGGGCGGACCACGCCGCGACGGATCACGGTCCTGCGCCCTCGGGTCGTCTACCGGATCGGCGAGGACGGCCGGCCGACGACCGGGATGCCGTTCAAGGGGTCCGGCGACGGCCCCACCCCGACGGTGATCGCCGAGCGCGGCCGGCTCACGCTGGCGCAGGCCGGTCGGCCCGAGATGGTCGTCGATCCGCTCGACGGCCGGCTCGACCCCGACCCGGCCGGGGCGACGATCCGGGCCCGGTCGACCGACCGGGGCTGGGGGCGGCCGGCCGTCGACGGCCGGTTCGGCCCGGGTTTCCGCTCCGTCCGGCTTCGCCTGACCTCGGACCCGCTCCCGGCCGACGCCGACAGGACGGCGAGAATACCCTTCGTCACCGCGAAGGTCTGGCGCTACTTCGAGCCGACGGGGCCGGTCCGGGTGGTCCTCGACTACGATCGGCCGGAGTCCAGCTCGGGCCCCTCGACGGTCAAGACGGTCGTCGACTTCGAGCGGACGAGGATCGACCTGCCGCATCTCCGGCTGACCGCCCTCGGCGCCGAGGGGCGGATGGTCTACCACGACAACGTGGTCCGGCTCGACAAGGTCCGGGGCGAGATGGTCGGCGGCCGGGTCGCGGTGGGCGGCTCGATGGACTTTCACGGCCCGGACAGCCGATATGCCCTGACGGTCGAGACCGAGCGGGCCGACCTGTCCTCCTTCCCGGGGTCGTGGGGGCTCCGGAAGGTCGGGCTGGCCGGCCGGCTGACCGGCACGTCCCGGCTGGTGATGCGGCTGGACGGCCGCGGCCTCGACGTGACCGGCTCGGAGGGCGGGGGGACGGTCGAAGGGGCGTCGATCCGGGGCATCCCGCTCGGCCGGCTCGCGGTGAAGCTCCGGGGCGAAGGCCCCCGGCCCGACGGGGGGGCGCCCGGCGCCGGTCGCGAGGTCTTCTCGGCCCAGTGGCTCGGCTCCGACTTCGAGGTCAACGACGTGGAGCTGAAACATGCGGTGGCGCGGGTCGGGGTGGGTGAGGTCCCGGTCTCGGGTCGGTTGGGGCTCCGGCTGGCCTTGCGGATGCCGCTGGGGACGATGGGCGACCTGAAAGCGTACCGGGGCGAGGGGTCGGCCGACCTGGCCGGCGCGACGATCGGCGGCGTGGGGCTGGGGCGGCTCTCGGGCCGGGTCGCCCTGGCCGACGGCGTGCTCGACGTGGCCGATGTCCGGGGGAGGCTGGTCGCCCGGCCGGGCCCCGACGACGCCCCGCCCGCGTCGACCGAGCCGCCGCCGTCGGCCGGCCCCCTGCCCCTGGGCGGCTTCCGGGGCCGGCTCCGGGCCGACGTCGCGGCGGGCGGCCAGGCCGAGGCGGAGGTCGAAGGCCACCTGCTCCCCCTGGACGCGCTGGCGGCCTCGGCCGAGGGGGCGCTCTCGGTCCGGGCGACGGCCCGAGGGGGGTCGCTGTCCGACCCGAGGGCCTGGTCGGGCTCGGGCAAGGTCGAGGGGCCGGAGGCCGGTTTCGGGTCGACGAGGTTCCGCCAGGTATCCGCCACGCTCGCGCTGGAGGGCGGACGGCTGGGCGTCTCCGACCTCGCCGCGACGCTCGACGGCCGTCCCCTGACGGGCCGGGGCGAGGTCGACCTGGCCGCGCCCCACGCCTTCCGGGCCGACGTCGACGGGTCGGGCCTCTCGCTGGCCGACCTGCTGGCGGTGGCGTCCCCGAAGGCCGCGCCGGGCAAGATCTCGGGGACGGTCGCGGCGAGGGCCGAGGCGAGCGGCACCCTGTCCCCCTGGAAGGTCGAGAGCCGGGGCCGGGCGCGGATCGAGCACGCCGAGGCGGCCCGGGTCCCGATCGGCGACCTGCCGGTCGAGTGGGAGACCCGGGGCGACGTCGTGATCGTGACCGCTCGGGAGGTCCGGCGTTACGGCGGGCGATTCGACGCCGAGGCGAGGGTCCCCGTCCGGGGCGGCGGATCGGTCGAGGGGACGGTGACGCTCGCCCGGGTCGACACCGGCCGGCTCTCGGCCGAGGTCCCCGGCTCGCTCCGCCTGACCGGCCTGGCCGACGGCCGGGCCCGGTTCCGCCTGCCCATGAGCGGAGGCGCGCCGCCCGCCGAGGCCGAGGCCGAGCTGACCTCGTCGAAGATGACCGTCGAGGGAATCCCCGCGAAGGCGCTCCGGGCCACGCTCGCCGTCCACGACGGCGTCCCGAAGTTCGAGGCCCGCGCCGAGGGGCTCGACGGCTCGTTCCTGGTCAAGGGGTCGGGCGATCCCGGCCACGGCGCCGAGGGGGTGGCCATCGACGCCGACGTGAGGGCCGTCGGCCTTCGGCTCCTCGCCCTCTGGGAGGCCCTGGGCGAGTCGACCGGGCCGATGGCCCGGGTCCAGGGCGTCGGCGCGGTCGCCGTCCGGGTCCGGACCCGAGGGTCGGGGGGCCCGACCCACGCCGAGGGCTCGGCCGAGGTCCGCGACCTGAAATGGGGCGAGGACTATGAGCTCGGCGGGGTCCGCGCCGGGTTCGCCGTCGAGCCCGACTGCTGGCGGATCGGGAACCTGACGGGCACCCTCTGGGAGAGCCCGATCCTGGGAGACTTCTGGCGGCGCCGCAACGGCCACGACCCGGCGCGTTATGGGCTCACGCTCCGGCTCGAACGGGCCTCGCTCGCCCGGATTGTCGCCTTCGAGCCGGACCTGGGGCGGCGGTTCGAGGGGTTCGCCTCGATCCGGGCGCAAGGGCATTCGGAGGGGTCATTCCGCGGGCAGGGCGAGGTCCGGGTCGAGCAGGGGCGGTTCAACCAACTGCCGATCGTCGGGCTCTCGATCCCGGTCGACTGGGACGTCAAGCCGGAGGAGCGATTCCGGGGGACGATCCGGGTCCGGAAGGCGGGCGCCCGGTTGGCCGGCGGTCGGGTCCACGGCGACGCCACGGTCCACCTCGGCCCCGTCCGCGACCTTCATGCCGAGGTGAAGCTCGAACAGATCGACCTGCGGGCGATCGGCCGGGCCGAGAACCGCACCGGCCGCCCGATCCCCGGGCGGGTCGACGGGATCATCACGCTGGACAGCACCGACCTCACCCGGACCCTGGATTACACCGGCAGGATCGACATGGACCTGACCGGGGCCTCGATCATGGATATCCCGATCCTCGACGGGCTCGATAGCGCCCTCGGGTCGGCCCGAGGCGCGGTCTTCGACGAGGGCGACCTGCGCGCGAGGGTGGCCCACCGGCACGTCCACGTCGAACGGCTGACGCTGGTCGGCCCGCTGGCCCAGCTCCACGCCTCGGGCACGATCGGCTTCGACGGCCGGCTCGACCTCCGGGCCTACATCAATTCCAGCGACATCCTCTCGGAGAACGGCCAGATCGCGATCGGCCAGATCTCCGGGGCCGCCCGCGACGTCCGCGCGAGAGACCAGGCGATCGACCGGATGTCCGACTTCCTCTCCTCGCGCCTGGTGAAGATCCGGATCTCGGGGACGGTGTCCCGCCCCTCCTGGACGATCGACGGTTCGATTCATGTGGATCGGATCGCCCTCGCCTTCTTCGTCGACGCGATGCGGTCGGCGACCTCGCGGCGGCCCCGGTAGGCCCGTGTCACCGCCCCGCCCTGGCCGGCTCGGCGTTGGCCGGGGCCTCGTTCGCCTCGGCCGTGTCGGCGTAGAAGACCTCGCAGAGCTTGCCGAGCCGACGGCCGGCGGCGGCCCCGGCCTCGGTGACGTTGCCTCCGATGGCGTCGATGGGGATGTCGTTCAGGAAGAAGGCGAAGGCGAGCTTCCGGCCCGAGGCGGTCTCCATGTAGCCGGCCAGGGCCTTGCTGACCAGGACCGGCCGGCCGTCGAGGCCGTTGTCGACCCAGAAGGTCCCGGTCTTGGCGCGGGCGTGGCCCCGGGCGGGGCTCTCGGGCGAGACGGCCTTCGCCAGCGTCCCGTCCCGGCCCAGGACGGGCAAGGCGGCGTCGAAGACGGCGAAGTCCGGGCGGTTGGACATCGCCCGGAGGAGCGCGACGGTCGCCCTCGGCGTGACCAGGTCGGACCGCGAGCCCCCGGCTCCCCCCCCGAATGAGATCGTCCTGATGTCGACTCCCAGCCTCGCCAGGATCTCCCCTTCGAGCCTCAAGCCCCGCTCCAGCGAGGTCTCTCCGTGATGGGCCGCGACCAGGAGCGGCAGGGTGCTGGCGTGGAGGTTCTGGCTCACCTTGAGGATCACCTTGAGGTACTCGCGGAGCGGCGGCGAGGTGTACTCGGCGACCACCGGCAGGGCGGCGACCTCGGCCTTCGAGGGCAGGTGCGCGGGGGTGTTGTCGGCCAGCGGCGAGGCCCCGACGTGGACCCCCCGGTTCCGGAGGGTCTCGATGAACAGGGTCCGGGCGAAGGCGGCCGGCTCCTCGACCTCGTAGGTCTTCACCACCGGCTTGTGGCCGACGGGCACCCTGCCCCGGACCGCGAACCGCCGAGGGCCGACGGCGCGGACCTCGACGGCGGCCGGGCCGGAGTCGGTCGTCTCGACCCGGGCGTCCATCGCGGCGAAAGCGGTCTCGGGGACGATCCGGATCTTCGCCGGCTCGCCCGCGCGGGCGCCCGGGGTGATGAGGACATCGATCACGTTGTCGTTGACCACGATCGGGGCGACCTTGACCGGGCCGCTGCCGGTGCTCGGGGCGTGCTCGAACATCCGGTCGTCGACCAGGATATCGCCCGTGATCGCCCTGATCCCCGCCGACTGGACCTCGCGGGCCAGGTGGGTGAGCCCGGCAAGCGGGTCGGACGGGACGAGCGAGGCGTCGGGGTTGCCCCCGGCGTAAGAGTGGTCGTTGTCCTCGAACAAAAGGTTCCCGTCGGGCCCGGTCCGGCCGCCGAGGCTGAGGTCCCCCTTGGCCACCAGGATCAGGTCGCCCCGGAGGATCTCGTCCTTCACCTCTCCCCGGCGGACCACCGGCGTCTTGAAGCGGTGGTCGGCGCCGAGGTCCGCCAGCGCGGCGGCCGAGGAGTAGAGCTTGGTCACGGAGGCCGGGCAGAACATCCGGTCGGCGTTCCGCTCGAAGACGACCCTGCCGGACGGGCATTCGGACACGAGCAGGCCCCAGTGCGCCCCCTCGAACCCCCGGGCGTTGACGACCGCGTCGACGCGGTCCTCCAGGGGCGAGCCCGCGCGGGCCTCCGCCGTCCCGATCACCGCCAGCAGCCA
>JAJYDH010000714.1 GCA_021777685.1 Planctomycetota bacterium
CGGGATGACCGATGGCCGATGGTCGATGGCCGATCGAGGATCTTCGCCAGGCATCGACCATCGAGCATCGAGAATCTAGCATCGGCCACCGATCATCGCTGATCGATGATCGCCCATCCCCCATCGCCCATCGAATCCGGACAACACCAGCGGACTCATGAGCGAGATCGGACGAGAGGAGTCACACCCCCCCGCCCCTGATACACTACCCGACGAGAACGACGCAGGGCCGGTGTCGAGTCCATCGAGCGGGAGGGGGATCGCTTGGAAACGAAGACCGACCGGAAGAACCTGGTGACCCAGCAGAAGGCGCTGGCCATCAACCTGGACCGGCGCAAGTACGGCACGTTCGCGGAGATCGGCGCCGGCCAGGAGGTCGTGCGGTGGTTCTTCCAGGTCGGCGGCGCGGCCGGGACCATCGCCAAGAGCATCTCCGCCTATGACATGACCGTCAGCGACGCCATCTACGGCCCCTCGCCCCGCTACGTCTCGCGGGAACGGCTGGAGATGATGCTCGACCGCGAGTACGCGCTGCTCCTGGAACGGCTCCAGGAGAAGCGAGGCGCCGAGACCGACTTCTTCGTCTTCGCCGACACCGTCTCCGCCCGCAATTTCCACGGGACGAACGAGTGCCACGGCTGGATGGGCATCCGGTATCAGGCGAACCCCGGCGCCCGGCCGAGCCAGATCGTGGTCCACGTCCGGATGCTCGACAAGGACAACGTCTCCCAGCAGCAGGCGCTGGGGATCGTGGGCGTCAACCTGATCTACGGCGCCCTCTACCATTTCGACTCGCCCGACGAGCTGATGCAGTCCCTCCTCGACGACCTCTCCACCCAGCGGATCGAGGTCGACATGATCAAGTTCTCGGGGCCCGAGTTCCGGGACGTCGACCACCGCCTGATGAGCCTGAAGCTCGTCCAGCTCGGGCTGAGCAACGCGGCCATGTTCTCCGCGACCGGCGAGGTCCTGCAACCGTCCGAGGCGCTTTACAAGAAGCCGATCCTGGTCGAGCGCGGGTCGTTCCGGCCGGTCACGCACGTCAACGTCGACATGCTCCACTCGGCGCTCCATCAGTTCGCCGGCCACGTCGCCCTGCGCCAGGGCGAGGGGGCCGAGCCCGAGGTGGTCTCCCTGATGGAGCTGACCATGCGCAATCTGCGCTCCACCGGGGGCGAGGGCGGCGACATCGATTACGACGACTTCCTCGCCCGCGCCGATGTCCTGGCCGCCACCGGCGCCACCGTGCTCATCTCCGATTACTTCGAATACTATCGCCTGGCCGCCTACCTCCGCCGCTACACCAAGATGCCCATCGGCATCACGATGGGCATCCCCAGCCTGATCGACCTCTTCGACGAGAAGTACTACGAGCACCTCGAAGGCGGCATCCTCGAGTCGTTCGGCAAGCTCTTCCGGAACGACCTCCGGCTCTACGTCTACCCGAAGCTGGACGCGGCGACGAGGCAACTCGTCACCGTCCAGAAGCTCAAGGTCGCCCCGAGCCTCCAGGGGCTCTACGACCACCTCACGGCCAACGGCTACATCGAGAGCATCGACTTCTATAACAAGGACTACCTGCGGATCTTCTCCCGCGATGTCCTGGTCAAGATCGGCCAGGGCGACACGACCTGGGAGTCGATGGTCCCGACGACCGTCGCGGATCTCATCAAGGATCGACATTTCTTCGGCTATCGACCGTGAAGGGTCGGGTCGGTTGCACCCCGGCCACGGCCGCGAAAATCGACCCAATCCCCAGAACTCTTCCAGCCCTCACGGCCGGTCAACCGATGTCATATTAGGACCCCCGGCCAGGCTACCGAGGTCCAGTCATCGGTCGGACCGCTCGTGAGGTGGGATGATGAGTCACGCCCGTTCCCTCGACTTCGATGATCTGGAGGGGCGCAAGCTCCTGACCGCGGCCCATCACGCGGCCGTCCATCCCGACCACAGGCCCGCGTCCGCCGCGGCGCACGTCGCGGGCCCGATCGCCCTGGACGGCACGCTGGTCGTCGACGCCAAGGCGGCCAAGACCAGCACGGACGCTTATGGCGACCTGACGAAGGAGACGCCCGTCCACGGGTTCCTGAACGGCATAGGCGCGGTTCACGGGATCTGGGCCGAGAGCGCGGACCTCAACGGGACCTACCTCGGTCCCGACAAGATCCAGCTCAATACCCCCCGGGGCTCATTCATGATCGCGTTCGACGACACGACGTTCGGCCAGGGCATCCAGACCCCACAGGGGACGGTCTACGATGTGGCCGCCCAGCAGCTCGTGGACGGAACGGGCGCCTTCGCCAGGGTCTCGGAGAGCGGATCCATCCAGCAGGCCACCAATGCCAACGAGAGCGTCGTCCAGAGCTTCACCCTGAGCAGCAACCGCCGGGCATGAGCCCTCGCGGTCGAGCGAATTCCGACGTTTTCGATCGGCCCCCCCGCCTCGTTCCCTACCCCCACGCAAGGCATGCCGCCCCCCCCGGCTCGGAGCGTCATCGACCCGGATGAGCTGGCCCGTCCTCTCCGATCGGGCCGAGCAAGATTCTTCAAGAAACACGGTTAAT
>JAJYDH010000157.1 GCA_021777685.1 Planctomycetota bacterium
GAAGAAGCCGGGGCAGAGCGCGTTCACTCGCACTCCGGCCGGCGCCAGCTCGCGCGCCACATTCTGGGTAAGATTCACCACCGCCGCCTTCGAGGCCGAGTACGCGAAGACCCGCGACAGCGGCAGGTGGGACGACACGCTCGCGACGTTGAGGATCGAGCCGCCGCCGTTCTCGGCCATGTGCCTGCCGAAGACCTGGCAGCCCCAGTGGACCGCCTTCAGGTTGCTGTCGATGACGCGGTCCCAGTCCTCATCCTTCGCGTCGAAATAGGCGCTCGCGCTGTTGACCCCCGCGCCGTTGACGAGCATGTCGACCCGGCCGAATTTCGCGATCGACGCGGCGAGCAGGCCCTCGATCGACTCGCGTATCATCACGTCGACCGGCAGGAACGCCGCCTTGCCGCCGACGGCCTCGATCTCCTTCACCCGGGCCGCGCCCTTCTCGGCATCCCGGCCGGCGACCACGACCGTCGCCCCGGCCTGCGCCAGCCCCTGGGCCATCGCCCCGCAGAGGACGCCCGTGCCGCCGATGACCACGGCGATCTGCCCATCCAGGCCGAACAACTGCTGCAAGAAGCTCTCGGACATCGCGATCGTCGCTCCAGGGCGTTACATCCCCGCCCGCAGGGCTTCCAGGTGGCGGGAGAAATGGTCCGCCAGGACTTCGGTGTAGGTGTCGACGTGCTGCTCCAGCACGCCCTTGACCGCCGGCCCGAGTTCGGGGTCGGTCAGGGTCGAGCCGAACGTGCAGTGGAGGATCTGGCGGCCGGGCGCGGTGAACCCCTTGCCCGGCGGGACGTCGGACCAGCGTTCGAGGTAGAGCCGCTCCAGCTCGGTCGCGTCGAAGACGTCCGAGGCCGGCGGGGCCGAGTGGAGCGTGGCCGAGACGTGGTAGGTCGCCTTATCCTTCTCGTAGCGACCGCGGGCGAAGTCGACGATCCGGCGGAACAGCGGCTCGTCGCGGAGGGCCACCACCCGGAGCGCCTCCAGGTAGCTCGTCCCGGCCGTCTTGACGTGGAACTTGCCCTTCGTGGCCCGGGCCAGCGCGGGGTACATCGAGATCTTGTCCGACCCCGAGTGCAGGCTGAGCTTGTACGGGCCGAGGGCCTCGGCGATCGCCGCGTGGTCGCGGAGCGACCGTTCCAGCTCGTCGAGGTCCCCCTTGTAGTCGACGCCCTTCTCGAAGTCGCCGATGTAGCGCGGGGCCAGGCTGACCAGCTTCATCCCCCGCGAGACGCACTGGTCGGCGATGATGTAATGCTCGGCCAGGGTGGTCGGCTGCTCGGTCTCGTCGACGCTCAGCTCGATCTCGTAATCCTGTCCCGCCTTCTCGTTCACGACCTTGATGTGGTCGGCCAGCTTCAGCGCGTGGTTGATCGCCCGGCCGTACTTGACGGCGGCGCGGAGGCACGCCTCCTCGTCGAGCTTGACCGTCGTGCCGGTGGGCAGCGGGATCGACTTCCCCCGGTATTTGTCGAACCATTCGACCTCGTCGGCCACGCCGGCGAATCTGTCGCGGAGGGCGGGCTCGTCATAATCGTCGGCGTGGGCGTCGACGTGCTCGGACGGGTCGATGGTGAAGAAGGTGAAGCCGACGGCGGCGGTGACGTCGACGTCCTGGGGCGTCTTCAGGTGGTCGGCATCGGCGCCGATCCGGCCGGACCAGCCGGCGGACCTGGCCCCTCGGAGCGCGTCATCCATCACCTGCCGGGGCGTCCGGGCGGTCCGGGCCATCTCGCGGATCGACTGCTGGGGGAAGATCGGCTCGATCCCCGACCCGGCCCGGAGCATCGACGCGACGTGACCCGGCGTGGCCAGGCCGATCCGGTCGCCGAAGCCGAAGCTGGGGCTCAGTCCCAGGGCGACGCAGGGTGATTTCTCCGACATCGATCGCTCGCTCCGTTAGTCGACCTCGACAACAGCCTTGATGACGCCCGTCTCGGGCTTCGTGTACGACGGGAAGACCTCGGGAAGCTCGTCGAACGCCGCCCGGTGGGTGATCCAGGGCTTCGTGTCGATCTCGCCGCCCTCGATCAGCCCGATGATCCGTGTGAAGTCCGCCGGCAGGGCGTTCCTCGAGCAGAGCAGCGTCCCCTCGGGCCGGTGGAAGACGGGGTGCTTGAACTTGACCTCGTCCGTCGTGATCCCGACGTACACCAGCCGGCCCCCGCCCGGCGCGACGTGGCCGAAGGCGGCCGACATCGACGCGCTCGAACCCGTCGCGTCGATCACCACGTCGGGCAGGTGGCCATCGGTCGCGTCGCGGAGATCCTGCACGACGGTATCGGCCAGCTTGATCGTGTGCTCGACGCCCATGACCCGCTTGCAGAAGTCGAGCCGGGCCTCGTTGACGTCGAGGACGATCGTTTTCGCGCCCGAGAGCTTGGCGAATTCGAGCGTCGCCAGGCCGATCGGCCCGGCGCCGATGATCAGGCACGACTCGCCCGGCACCGGGGCACCCCGATTGACCGCGTGGCAGCCGATCGCCAGGGTCTCGACCAGCGCGAGCTGGTCGAACGCCAGCGTCTTGGAAGGGTGGAGCTTGCGGGCGGGCAGGAGGAAATGCGGCCTCATCCCGCCGTCACGATGAACGCCGAGGACTTCCAGCTTCTCGCAGCAGTTCGGGAACCCCCGACGGCTGGCATAGCTGTTCGGGTCGTTGATGTACGGCTCGACCGAACAGCGGTCGCCGGCCCGGACGTTCGTCACGCCCTCGCCGACCTCGACGACCTCCACCCCCAGCTCGTGGCCGGGGATGCGCGGGTAGCTGAAGAACGGCATCTTGCCGAGATAGCCGCTGATGTCGGTCCCACAGATGCCGATCCGGTGGACGCGGACCAGGGCCTCGCCCGGGCCGGGCTTCGAGGGGGCTTCGATGTCGATGGTCTTGAAGTTCTTGGGCGATTCCAGGAGCAGGGCCTTCATCGGCGTCCTCGCGGATTTTCGGCCGGCACGGATCAGACGCCCGGCTCGGAGGGGGGATCGTTGTTCTCGGGCCGGCCCTCGGTGTAGTGCCAGTCGTGGATCGGCTTCAGGATCTCCAGGACCTCGGCCAGCAAGGTCCGGTCGATCGGCAGGTCGGCCCACTCGGCCCACTTCTTGACGTTCTCGGGGTTGGCCGAGCCGACCACGCAGGTCGTCATGTCCTCGTCGGCGAGCGAATACTGGAGCGCGAGCTGGGCGATGTCCACGCCCTTCGAGGCGCAGTGGTCGGACGCCTTCTTCGCCGTCTCGCGGACGAACGGCGTCGCCTTGTGCCAGGGCGGCAGCGGGGCGTTGGTCAGGAGCCGGGCCGAAAAAGGCGCCGCGTTCATGATCCCGACGCCCTTCTCCTTGAGGTAGGGCACCAGGTCGGCCAGCATCGTGTTCTGGAGCGTGTAATGGTTGTACGACAGGATGACGTCGAGCCCGGTCTGATCCAAAACGTAGCGGAACATCTTCATTGGGTAGCCGCTGACGCCGATGAACCGGACCTTGCCCGCCTCCTGGATCTTCCGGAGCGCCGGCAGGGTCTCGTGGATGATCTGGGCCATGTCCACGAACTCGATGTCGTGGCAGAGCATGATGTCCAGGTGGTCGACGCCCATCCGGTGCAGGCTGACGTCGACGCTCTCGGTCACGCGTTTCGCCGAGAAATCGAAGTGGGCCTTGTCATACCGGCCGAGCTTGGTCCCGAGGATGTAGCTGTCGCGGGGGACGCCCCGGAGCGCCACGCCGAGCAGGCACTCGCTCATCCCCCGGCCGTAGAACGGCGAAGTGTCGATGAAGTTCATGCCGAGGTCGAGCGCCACCCGGACCGATCGCAGGGCCTCGCCCACGTCGACCGAGCGGAATTCCTGCCCCAGCGATGACGCGCCGAAGCTCAGCCACGGCAGATCCAGGCCGGTCCGGCCCAGGGGTCGGGTCTTCAACGCGGGTAGCCTCCTCGGGGAGAGCAAGGATCGTCGGCACACATCCTAACGAGACGGCCGGCCGGATAGAAGAGAGCGGGTAGCGGGTCGCAGTCGGCGGGTAGTCAAACGATTTCTCACTCGGGCTACCCGCTACCCGCTGACTGCGACCCGCTCGCCGATATCACGTCCGGCTCGGCACGGCCCACCCGCCGGACTTGCCCGAGGCGAAGACCGCCTCGATCGTGTCCATGTTGCGGATCGCGTCGACGATCGGCGTCGGGACCGGGGTGTCGTCGAGGATCGACCTGGCGAACAGGTCGCCCTGGATCGTGTACTGGTCGCAGGTCTCGACCTCGATCCGGTCGACCGGGCCGTCGCCCCGCTGGACCCGGACGGCACACGGTCGATCGTTCGGGGCGTTGAACGGGACCTCCGACAGCTCGATCCGCCCTTTCGTCCCCACGACCTGGACGACCTGGAGCGGGTTCACCGCCATCGAGCAGGTGAACGTCGCCGAGCCGCCCTGGCCGAAGTCGAGGATCGCCGAGGCCATCCGGTCGATGCCCCAGTCCGGGTCGACCTCGACGTGGCCCAGCACCCGCGCCGGCTCGGCGTCGAACAGCCAGCGCGACAGCGAGATCGCGTAGCAGCCGATGTCCATCAGGCCCCCGCCGCCCATCGACGGGTCGTGGCGGATGTTGCTCGGGTCGTCGCTGTAGTACGAGAAGAACGTCTGGATCGTCCGCAGGGTGCCGATCCGGCCCGACGTCACCAGCTCCTTCGCGGTCCGCCACTGGGGGTGATGGCGGTACATGAAGGCTTCCATCAGCTTCAGCTTCGGGTGCTCCGCCGCCGCGTCGGCGAGCGTCCGCCCTTCGGCCGCCGAGAGCCCGATCGGCTTCTCGCAGAGGACGTGCTTGCCCGCCTCCAGCGCCCGGATCGACCAGGGGACGTGCTGGTCGTTCGGCAGCGGGTTGTAGACGGCGTCGACCTCGGGGTCGGCCAGCAGGGCCTCGTAGGAGCCATGAGCCGTCTTGATGCCGAGCTTGTCGGCCGCCTGGCGTGCCTTCGCCTCGGAGCGGGAGGCGATGGCGACGACCTCGGTCAGGGCCCCGCGTTGCATCGCGGGGATGACCTTGTCGACGCCGATCTTGGCGGTGCTCAGGATGCCCCAGCGGATCTTGGCCATGTCAGCGGATGACCCCTTCCTCGACGTTGATGACCTGCGAGGCGCAGAGGTCGTTGCCGAAGTTCTTGAAGTCGTGGAAGGTCCAGACGACCTTCTTGTCGCGCGTGACCTCGATGATCTGCGGGTTATTCGGGCCCGCGTGGGTGTTGCCGAAGATCAGGTTGCCGTTCGGCTTGAGCTGGAGCGACGTCACCCAGAACAGCTCGATCCCGGGCAGGTCCTTGTGGTCGATCGCCCAGACGACCTTGCCCGTGGGGTCGACCTCGAAAACCCGGTTGTTGTTCCCGCCCGCGATGATCGTGTTCCCGTCGGGCCGGCGGATCGCGTTGAAGACCTCGGTGCCGTGCCCGTCGTGGCCGCCCCTGGGGGGCCGGCCGGCGAGGTCGAGCTTGTAGCTCCAGACGACCTTGCCGGCGTCGTCATATTCGCGGACCACGCCATCAAGCTCGTGGCAGACGAGGTAATGGCCGTTGGCCAGCTTCCGGGCCCGGCGGGTGTCGCGGTGCGCGTCGGGGTGGTCGACGACGAGGGGGATCTCCTTGACGACCTTGTCCTCGGCGTCGACCTCGATGATCCGCTTGTTGCCGGTCTCGGCGATCATCGTGAGTCCGTCCGGGAGCCGCTGGAAGGCGTGGATCTCGACCCGGCCCTTGTACGGTTCCCTGGCGTGCGAGACGTGCTTCCAGACGATCTTCCTGTCGGGGGTCATCTCGACGATGGTCTCGTTGCCCGTCGGCATCAGGATGTTGCCGTTGGGCAGGAGCTGGATGTCGTGCGCGGTGTAGCGGAGCGGGACCTCCCACTCGATCTTGCCCGACGGGTCGATGATCGCGACCTTGCCCTTGTCCTGGGCCAGGACCTTGTAGGGAGGGCCGGGCGGCAGGGTGTCGGCCGCCTTCGAGGCCGAGGGTAGGGTGAAGGCGAAGGCGCCCCAGAGGGCGAAGGCGGCGAACGGGCGCCGGAGAGCGGTCATGCGTCGGTCCTCGGGGGCGAGTCGAGACGGGAACGGGCGAGGGCCGCCGGGGTCCGGCGGCCCTCGATCGGTGCGATCATCCCCGAAGGGCCCGGCTCACGCAATGATCTGCCGGATCGGGTCGGCCCCTTCGACCCCGACGAGCTTCTGGTCGAGCCCGTTGTAGAAGTAGGACAGGTGGTTGGGGTCGAAGCCCATCTGGTGGAGGACGGTCGCGTGCATGTGCCGGACGTGGAAGCGGTCGGCGACGGCGGAGCCGCCCAGCTCGTCGGTCTCGCCGACGCTGATGCCGCCCTTGATCCCGCCCCCGGCCATCCACATCGTGAAACCGGCGGCGTTGTGGTCGCGCCCGGTCCCCTCGGCGTACTCGGCGGTCGGCTGGCGGCCGAACTCCCCGCCCCAGATGACCAGGGTCTCGTCGAGCAGCCCGCGCCGCTTGAGGTCCTTGAGCAGCCCGGCGATCGGCTTGTCGGTCCGGCCGGCGTGGTAGGTGTGGTTGTCGACCAGGTTGCCGTGGGCGTCCCAGTTGCTGTCGTTGTGGGCGCCTCCGGCGTAGAGCTGGACGAACCGGACGCCGCGCTCGACCAGCCGGCGGGCCAGGAGGCAGCGGCGGCCGAAGTCCTCGGTCTTCTTCTCGCCGATCCCGTAGAGCGCCTTCGTCTCGTCGGATTCCTCGTCGATCCCGACCGCCTCGGGGGCGTGGCGCTGCATGGCGAAGGCCATCTCGTAGCTGGCGATCCGGGCGGCGAGGTTCGAGTTGTCGATGCGCGAGGCGTGGTGCTCCTCGTTGAAGCCCCGGAGGGCGTCGAGCATGTCGCGCTGCTCGGCTTCGGTCCGCCCTTCGGGACGCTTGAGGTCGAGGACCGGGGCGCCGGCGGATCGGAGGATGGTCCCCTGGTAGGTGGCCGGCATGTAGCCGCTCGACCAGTTCTTCGACCCGCTGATCGGGCCGCCGGTCGGGTCGAGCATCACGACGAAGCCCGGCAGGTTCTCGTTGACGCTCCCCAGCCCGTAGTTGACCCACGAGCCCAGGCATGGGCTGCCCGAGAGGATCTTGCCCGTGTTCATCTGGAGCATCGCCGACCCGTGGATCGGCGAGTCGGCGGTCATCGAGTGCAGGAACGCGATGTCGTCGACGCAGGTGGCCAGGTTCGGGAACAGGTCGCTGACGAACTTGCCCGACTGGCCGTACTGCTGGAACTTCCACTTCGGCCCGACGACCCGCCCCTCGTTCTTCTTGCCCCCTCGGCCGAAGGTCTTGATCGGGATCGTCTTGCCGTCGAGCTTGTACAGCTCGGGCTTGTAGTCGAAGGTGTCGACCTGGCTCGGGCCGCCGTACATGAACAGGAAGATGACGCTCTTGGCCTTCGCCGGCAGCGGCGGCTTCTTCGGCGCGAGCGGGTTGGCGAACGCCCCCGGCTTCGACCCCTCGGCGGCCGAGGCGAGGCCGCCGTCCTTGCCCAGGAGCCCGGCGAGGGCCAGCCCGGTGAAGCCGGCGCCGGCCTCCCAGAGCATCTCGCGGCGAGTCCGCCCGCAGAACGACCCCTGACGATCGATGGCCATCGGAAAACCCCCTCGGCCCGGCGCGCGAGCCGACGCAAAGTCAGTCGAGGTACAGGAATTCGTTGAGGTTGAGCATCACCAGGCAGAACGACTCCGCCGCCAGTTCGGCCGAGGCCCCGTCGCGCTCGCGGAGGGCGGCGATCAGGGCGACACCTCGCCCGACCTCCTTCTCCGTCGGCTTCCGGCCGGTCGTCAGCCTCATGGCCAGCTCGACCTGAGCGGCGATCTCCGGCCCCGCCTCGCGGCGGAGCCGCCCGGCGAACAGCTTCGCCTGCCGGTTCATGAACGTCGAGTTGAGCATCCCCAACGCCTGGGTCGGCTGGGTGGTCGCGAACCGGACGGGGGACGAGCGGTCGGTCTCGGCCAGGTCGAAGCTCTCCAGGATCGGCAGGATCAGCGACCGCTTGACGTGGACGTAAACGCTTCGCCGGCTCTGTTCTTCCGGCGACGACTTGCCCCATCCCGCCCCCGGCACCGACTGCCCGGCCATGACCTCGGCGGGGATCTCGGGGAAGACGCCCGGCCCGTACATCTTGAGGTTCAACGTCCCGGTGACGGACAGGATCGAGTCGCGGATCTCCTCGCCCGTCAGCCGCCGCATGTCGAACCGCCAGAACAGGTCGTTCATCGGGTCGGCGGCGATCGACGCGGCGTCCGGCCTCGACGACATCTTGTAGGCGTCCGAGTTGACGATCAGCCGATGGAGCGGCTTGAGCCGCCAGCCGCCCTCGATCAGCTCCGAGGCCAGCCAGTCGAGCAATTCGGGGTGGGTGGGCTTATCCCCCTGCGTCCCCAGGTTCGAAGAACTGCGGACGATCCCCCGGCCGAAGTGGTACTGCCAGACCCGGTTGGCCATGACCCGGGCGGTCAGGGGGTTGTCGGGGCTGGCGATCCAGTCGGCCAGGACGGTCCGCCGGCCGGTCGTCTTCGAGCCCTGGGACGGGGCCGGGATGTTCGGCGCCCCGCGAGAGACGACCTGGAGGAAGGCGGGCTCGACCTTGTCGCCGTGGGCGTTGGGGTTGCCCCGGATCAGGACGTAGGTCTCGGGGGCCTCGGGGCCGGCCTCGGTGACGACCAGGGCCCGCTCGGCCGGGACTTTGCGGTTCCGGAGTTCGTCGAGTTCCTTCCGAAGCTCCCGATAGCGCCGGGCCTTCTCCTCGCCGAGGATCGCCACGCCCTCGCGGCGGATCACCCTGGCCAGCTCGGCCTGGCCCAAGCCCTTGCCGCCGGCCCCATCCTCGCCCGGCCCGGGCGCCGAGAGCGACCGATGCGCGAAACCGGGCCCCGCCCAGGCCACGCTCAGCCCGAGGCCGCTGCCGGCCTGGAAATAGTCGAGCCGGATCGGCACCCGCCCCTTCTTCAGCTCGATCCGGCCCGAATGCTCCTCCTCGTCGCCGTGGATGCCGTCATGCTCGGCGACCTTCTTGCCGTCGACCGTGATCCTGGCGCCGTCGTCCGAGTGGAGGAAGAAGGTGTAGCGGCCATCCCGGGGCACGATCAGCGTCCCCTCGAAGACGAATCCGAACGAGTCGTCGCGGCTCCGGGGGGTCAGGTCGAACAGCCCCTTGGGGAGCTTGCCGACCTCCTCGGGCTTGAGGGCGTCGAAGTCGGGGATCGTCTCCCAGGTGTCGCGATAGAACCGATAGCTCAGGTCGTCGATGTCGGCCGAGGCGACCTGTCCGCCCTTCGCCTTCTCGTAACCGGCCCGGAACTCGGACTCGATCGCGGAGACGGCGGCCTGGATCTCATTCCGTTTCGCCTGCAACTCGGCGGCGGCGCGGTCGAAAGCGCGTCGGGACTCGTCGGTATCGAAGAGGGGAGCCTCGTCGGTGGGCCCGCCGTTCCGGTAATGGTTGACGTTCTGGAAGAACGCCAGGAACCGGTAATAGTCCTTCTGGGGGATCGGGTCGAGCTTGTGGTCGTGGCAGCGGGCGCAGTCGACGGTCAGTCCGAGGAAGACCTGGCCGGTGGTCGCGACGATGTCGTCGAGCCCGTCATAGCGGGCCTGCTCGCGGTCGGCCGGCTCGTCGTCCCAGAGACCCAGGCGGTAGTACCCGGTCGCGACCAGCCCGTCGACGCCGCCGTCGGGAAGCTCGTCTCCGGCGATCTGCTCACGCACGAAACGATCGTAAGGCTTGTCCTGGTTGAACGATCGGATGACGTAGTCGCGATATCGCCAGGCATTCGGCTTGGCCCCGTCGCGCTCGTAGCTGTTGGTCTCGGCGAACCGGACCAGGTCGAGCCAGTGGCGGGCCCACTTCTCGCCGTACCGGGGCGATTCGAGCAGGCGGTCGACCAGCTTCGCGTAAGCCTCGGGCGATGTGTCGGCCTCGAACGCCTCGACCTCGGCCGGGGTGGGCGGGAGGCCGGTCAGGTCGTAGGTCACCCGGCGGATCAGCTCATGCCGGCTCGCGGGCGGGTTCGGCTTGAGCCCCCTGGTGGCGAGCCCGGCTTTGAGGAAAGCGTCGATCGGGCCGGAGGCCCCGGCGACCCGCGGGACGCCCGGCTTCTTCAAGGGGCGGAACGACCAGTGCGATCGGTCGGCGTCCGTCACCGAGTAGCCCGGCCTGCGGATGTTGCCGGCCGGCTCGGGAGCCGCCGCGGCGGGCTTGCCGCCGCCGGGCCAGGGGGCGCCCATCTTGACCCACTGGGTGAGCGCCTCGACCTGCCGCTGGGGCAACTTCCCCTTGGGCGGCATCTCCGGGCCTTCATATCGGATGGCCGCTACAAGGGGGCTCTCTTCCGGCTTGCCCGGGACGATCGCCGGCCCGGAGTCACCGCCGGTCAGGGCCGAGGATCGAGAGTCGAGCCGGAGGCCGGCCTTGATCTTCTTGTCGCCGTGGCAGTTGAAGCACTGCTCGACCAGGATCGGCCGGACCTGCGACTCGAAGAACCGGACCTGCTCGGGCGAGAGCGGGGGCTCGTCGGCGCCCACGCCGGATCGTGACACCAGGATCATCGCCAGCGCCGCCAGGAACCCGGTCGTCGGTACATGACGCAGCATCAGGGCACCGTTGGATTACGAGGAAGGCGGGAGGGACCGCGGGCGGTCGGGCAGGAAGGCCAGCTTGATCTGATTATAAAGATTCGACCCCTCGCCGCCACAAAATAATTTTGGTTCGCGTCGGAATGCGTCGGAATGGCGGGCTCATGGTCCTGGCCAATGTGCGTCGGCGTCGGCACCGGACGAACCCTTCGCGGCGAGGATTCGGCGGTGGTAAGTGGTTAACAGGTTGAGAGAAAGACAGCGGTGGCGGGATGGAAGCAGGCCGGGCGATCGCTTCGAAGATGGCCGCGGCAGGGCCCGGTGAGGATGCCGGAAAAACCCGGTTGATCCTCCCGGACTCGGATACTTCGATCTTCTCGATTACGCTTCATTGCGACATCTCATCGAGGGACGGATTAATCGAACAGGCGACGCTGGTCGAGAAAGTTGACCTCCGGCTCGGGCTCGGGCTCGGCCATCCCCAGGTGCCGGTAGGCCAGGTGGGTGGCCTTCCGCCCCCTCGGCGTGAGGACGACCAGGTGGCGGCGGAGGAGGTAGGGCTCGACCTCGTCCTTGAGGGTGTCGACGTCGATGCTCATGGTCGCGGCCAGGGACTCCGCGCCGGTCGGGCCGCCCCGGAAGACGCCGATCAGGGTCTCCAGGTAGCGGCGATCCTGCTTGTCCATCCCCTCCTTGTCGACGTCCTGCATGGCCAGGGCGTCGCGGGCGATGGTCAGGTCGATGTTGCCGTCGGCGCGGGCGGTCGCGAAGTCGCGGACCCAGCGGAGGCGGGCGTTGGCCAGCCGGGGCGTCCCCCGACTCCGGCGGGCGAGCTCCCACGCGGCGTCGGCGGTGATGGTGGTCTTGAGCTTGACCGCGTTCACCTCGACGATCCGGGCCAGGTCCTCGACGTCGTAGAACTCCAGGTGCTCGTGCATGTGGAAGCGGTCGCGGAGTGGGCCGGAAAGCATTCCGCTTCTTGTTGTTGCGCCGATGATGGTGAACTTCTTGAGCGGCAGGTTGATCGTCCGGGCCGACATCCCCTCGCCCAGGACCACGTCGACCCGGAAGTCCTCCATCACCGGGTAGATGAACTCCTCGACCGGCTTGGGCAGGCGGTGGATCTCGTCGATGAAGAGGATCGAGCCCTCCGATGCGTTGGTCAGGTAGGGCATGACGTCCATCTTCTTGTCGAGCGCCGGGCCGCTCGTCATGTTCAGCTCGACGCCCAGCTCGTTGTGCAGGACGGTCGCGAAGGTCGTCTTGCCCAGGCCGGGCGGGCCGTCGAAGAGGATGTGCGGCAGCGGCTCGCCCCGCTTCTTCGAGGCCACCAGCGCGATCGCCAGCCGCTCGGCCGTCGCCCGCTGGCCGACGATCTCCGCGAGCTTCTGCGGCCTCAGCTTCTCCTCGACCGGGTCGACCGGCCGGGGGTCTTCCATCTTCCTGGTCGGTTCTTCGGGGTTCTCGCCGGCCCCCCCCCTCAAGACGGTCTCACGGACGCTCATGACGCTGGCCCTCCGTCGGAAGGTGATCGGCTCGCGGCGGCGGGCGACTCAAGGATCGCCCCTTCAACAACTTCCTGTTTTGGAGTGCGGGAGCTTGCTCCCGCTTTGTCCCCGGGAGCTTGCTCCCGAAGGCGGACGCCGCTCAGATCCGGGAGCAAGCTCCCTCCGGGAAAGCG
>JAJYDH010000715.1 GCA_021777685.1 Planctomycetota bacterium
CCTGCTGTTCGAGAAGAGCTCGGACGCCCACCTGATCTTCGACGAGGTCGACGGCATCCTCGACTGCAACGAGGCGACCCTGCGGTTCCTCCGCTGCCCGGACAAGTCGCTGCTCCTGGGCAGGCACCCGGTCACGCTCTCGGCCGACTTCCTGACCGACGGCCATCGCCAGGTCGTCGACAGCGTGCGGATCGACGCCACGGCCCGCCGCGAGGGGCACCATCGCTTCGACTGGACGGCCCGCCGGTTCGACGGCGAGGTCGTCCCCTGCGAGGTGAACCTCTCGCCGGTCGAGATCGGCGGCCGGTCGCTGCTCCTGGTCGTCTGGCACGACCTGACCCAGCGCAAGCGGATCGAGGGGGAATTGCGCCTGGCCAAGGAGGCCGCCGAGGCCGCCAGCCGGGCCAAGAGCGAGTTCCTGGCCAACATGAGCCACGAGATCCGCACGCCGATGAACGGCATCCTCGGCATGACCGAGCTGGCGATGGACACCCCGCTCTCGCCGCTCCAGCGCGAATATCTCGGCCTGGTCAAGTCGTCGGCCGAGTCGCTCCTGACGGTGATCGACGACATCCTCGACTTCTCCAAGATCGAGGCCGGCAAGCTCGACCTCTCGCCGGCCCCCTTCGACCTGCGCGAGCTGGTCGACGACACCCTGCGAATCCTCTCCTTCCGCGCCGAGGGCAAGGGCCTTCGGCTCGACTCGCGGGTCGAGCCCGGCACGCCGGGCGTCGTCGTCGGCGACGCCGGCCGGCTCCGGCAGGTGCTGATCAACCTCGTCGGCAACGCGATCAAGTTCACCGCCCGGGGCGAGGTCGTCGTCTCGGTCGGGCCGGGCGGGGGGGCCGGCGATGATGAGGCGGAGGCCGTCCTGGGCTTCGCCGTCGCCGACACCGGGATCGGCATCCCGCCCGCGTGGCTCGGCGCGATCTTCGAGCCGTTCGAACAGGCCGACGGCTCGACCACCCGCAAGTACGGCGGGACCGGCCTGGGGCTGTCGATCTCCCGGAGGCTCGTCGAGCTGATGGGCGGCCGGATCGGGGTCGAGAGCGAGCCGGGGCTGGGCAGCACCTTCCGCTTCACCGCCAGGCTGGGCCGGGTCGTCGAGGGGAATTCGGAAACGAGCCCGGACGTCCGAGGGTAAGATCCTCCGAGAGGGCGGGCGCCAGCAAGCCCGGCGGGATCGGTCTCGCCGGCCTCCCCCGCCCCGTCGAGTCCCGAGAGAGCCGACCGATGAAGCGACCCGCCCTGATGATCGCCCCGCTGCTGCTGCTCGGCGCCGCCTCCGCCCGCGGGGGCGACGGGCCGACCTACTCCAGGGACGTCGCGCCGATCCTCTGGAAGAACTGCGCCGGCTGCCACCGGCCGGGCGAGGTCGGGCCGTTCTCGCTGCTGACCTACAAGGACGCCGCCAGGCGGTCGGACTTCCTCCACAAGGTCACCGAGTCCCGCCAGATGCCGCCATGGAAGCCCGAGCCCGGCTTCGGCGAGTTCAACGACGCCCGGCGGCTCTCCGACGCCGAGCTGAGGACGATCGCCGACTGGGTCGAGGCCGGCTCGCCCGAAGGCGACCCGAAGGACCTCCCGCCCGCGCCGAAGTTCGCCGAGGGGTGGCAGCTCGGCACGCCCGACCTGATCCTCAAGATGCCCGAGGCGTACAAGGTCCCCGCCTCCGGCAAGGACGTCCAGCGCAGCTTCGTGATCCCGACCCCGGTCGACTCGGACCGGACCGTCGCCGCCGTCGAGTTCCGGCCGGGCAACCGCCGGGTCGTCCACCACGCGATCTTCTACCTCGACAGCACGGGCACCGCCCGCGAGAAGGACGCGGCCGACGACGGGCCGGGCTATGAGTCGTTCGGCGGGCCGGGATTCCTGCCCACAGGCGCCCTCGGCGGCTGGGCCCCGGGCGCCATGCCCCGGATGCTCCCCGAGGGGGTCGGCCGGTACATCCGGGCCAAGAGCGACCTGGTCCTCCAGATCCACTACCACCCGGACGGCAAGGAGGAGCTCGACCAGTCGGTCGTCGGCATCACGTTCACCAGGAAGCCGGCCACCAAGATCCTCGCCGGGGTCTTCGTCCGGAGCCGGGGCATCTACATCCCCGCCGGCGAGCCGAGGCACCACGTCCAGGCCGAGAGCGAGCCCCTGCCGGTCGACGTCGAGGCCCTGGGGATCACCCCGCACATGCACAACGTCGGCCGCGAGTTCAAGGTCGTGGCCGAGACCCCCGACGGCAGGACGGTCCCCATGATCTGGATCAAGGACTGGGACTTCAACTGGCAGGGGCAGTACATCTACAAGGCCCCGGTCCGCCTGGCCAGGGGGACCATCATCCGGATCGACGCCTACTACGACAACTCGGCCGCGAACCCCAAGAACCCCAGCAACCCGCCGAAGCTCGTGACCTGGGGCGAGCAGACGACCGACGAGATGTGCCTGTGCGCCGTCCAGGTCGTGACCGACTCCCTGGCCGACCTCCGCAAGGTCACGGCGATGAACCTCGGCCGGATCGGCGCGGCGCTGGCCGGTGCCGGTCGCCCCGGCGCG
>JAJYDH010000158.1 GCA_021777685.1 Planctomycetota bacterium
GGCCTTGGGGTCCCAGCGGAGGGGCCGGCCGAGGCGGAGGGCGATGGCGCCGATGTGGCAGACGATCGCCGAGCGGTGGCCGATCTCGACGTCGCAGATCGGGCGGCGACGGGTCCGGATGCCCTCGATGAAGTTGGCCATGTGCTGGTCGTTCGACCGCCGGGTCGGGCCGGTGTTGTAGAGCCGGGTGGCGTTCTCGGGCAGCGGCGCGTCGAGGAGCTTCTTGTCGCTGGCCTCGATCCGGCCGCGGTTGACGAAGATCCAGCCGTCCTCGCCGAGGAACCGGTTGCCGTTCTCCCCCTCGGAGGTCGTGACCAGCCGGGTGCCGTCGGCGTACTCGTAGGTCACGGCGAAGTTCTGGTGGCAGTTGTAGCTGTGGACGGGGTCGAATCCCCTGGGGAAATCCGCCCCGACGGCGGTGATGGCGACCGGGCCGGTGTCGTCCTTGCCGAGGCCCCACTGCGCGATGTCGTTGTGGTGCGCGCCCCAGTCGGTCAGCTTGCCGCCGGAGTACTCGTACCACCAGCGGAACTCGTAGTGGCACTTCTCCTTGATGTAGGGGACGTCCGCGGTCGGGCCCTTCCAGAAGTCCCAGTCGAGCCCTTTCGGGACCTCCGACTCCTTGAACGGGCCGCCGACGGGGTTCGTGCCGATCCGGGCCTCGACCGTGTGGATCTTGCCGAACCGGCCGTTGCGGACCAGCTCGCACGCCAGGCGATAGACCGAGTCGGACCGCTGCATGTTGCCGGTCTGGAAGATCCGGTCGTACTTCCGGGCGGCCTTGACCATCGCCTGCCCCTCGGCGATCGTCAGGGCCAGGGGCTTCTCGCAGTAGACGTCGAGCCCGGCCTTCATCGCGGCGATCGAGGGCAGCGCGTGCCAGTGGTCGACGGTCCCGACGATCACGGCGTCGAGGCCCTTGTGCCCGACCAGCTCGCGGAAGTCGTTGTACTTGGCCACGTCATCGGCCTTGAGCTGGCCGCCGTTCTTGGCGACCTCCTTGACGAGGTCCTCGACCGCCTTATCGCGCCGGCCGGCGTCGACGTCGCAGACGGCGACCACGCGGACGCCCTTCTGCTTCACGGCGACCTTGGTATCGTACATCCCCTGGCCGCCGCAGCCGATCAGGGCGATGGCAATCTCGTCGTTCGGGCCGACCTTCTTCTTCGACTCGGCCGCCTTCTTCTCCTGGTCGTCGGCGACGGCCTGGCGGGCGAACCACGCCGGGAGGCCGGCGGCGAGCATGGCCGCCGTCGAACGGTCGATGAAGCCTCGACGAGACAGATTCCCCTCGGTCATCGCGTTGTCTCCGATGGAAGGCGGTTGGGCCGGATGTCCGGCACTCGGGGCGGGCACCATCTCGGATCTCAAATTTCGGATGTGGGATCGAAAGACCGGACGGGGTGCGAGGGCACTCGGCCGACTTCCCGAACGGTCCCTCGAATTACGAGATCTGGCATCTGAGATCGAAGGTCCGGACGACCAACCCCGGGTCCGGCTTGAGCGCCCCCGATGTTAACACCGCCCCCGGCTCGCCGAAACGAGGTATCACCGATTTGTCCGGGATTTCTTCTCGCCGGTCAGTAGCCGGGGAGGGCCGGATGTCCCGTCCCCTTTTTCCGGGCATCACGGATGGGTTCCGCTGTAGGATGGGAGGACGGCGGTTCGGCCCCGGGCCCGGCCCGAGGGACGACCGCCCAGATCCCATCGAGCGGTCCGGGGGTGTGCCTTGGCGAAGAAGAAGAAGGTCCGCGTGGCGTTCAGGAAGAACCGCCAGAAGCGGACCCGGGCGAACGACATGACCCGGGGCTACGACCAGGGCGACCCCGCCCCGCCCGAGCCCGCCTCGGCCGAGCGCATCCGCGCCAAGGGGGACCTGTCCCGGCACCGGACCGTGATGCAGGAGGTGCCCGAGGGCCCGGTCGACGGCGACCAGACCCCTCGGCTCGCGGTCGACCTCTCGTCCTGCCAGGTCGGCCGGGTGATCCGCGTCCACGGCCTGATCTCGGTCGTCCAGGCCGAGGACGGCCGCGAGGTCCGCTGCAATGTCCGGCGAATCCTCAAGACGATGTCCATCGACGGCCGGAACGTCGTCGCCGTCGGCGACCGCGTCTGGTTCCGGCCGGTCGGCGACGAGGGGATGATCGAGAACGTCGAGCCCCGCAAGGGGACGATCACCCGCGGCTATCGCCGACGCGAGCACGTCATCGTCTCCAACGTCGACCAGCTCCTGATCGTCTCCGCCCTCGCCGAGCCCGGCCTCAAGCTCCCCCTGATCGACCGCTACCTGATCTCGGCCGAGAAGGGCGGGGTCCGGCCGATCATCGTGCTGAACAAGTCCGACCTCGTCGACCTCGCCCCTTATCAGTGGGTCATCGGCCTCTACACCCAGCTCGGCTACGAGACGATCGCGACCTCGGCGGCCGACGGCCGGGGGATCGTCCGGCTGAGGGAGATCCTGGCGAGGGGCTCGACCGCCTTCTCGGGCCAGTCGGGCGTCGGCAAGAGCACGCTGCTCAACGCGATCCAGCCCGGCCTCAACCTCCGGGTCCGCGAGGTCTCCGACTGGACCGCCAAGGGGAAGCACACCACCACCGCCGCCGAGATGATCCGCCTGGACGCGGGCGGCTACGTGGTCGACACGCCGGGCCTCCGCCAGTTCGAGCTCTGGGAGGTCTCGCCCGGCGAGATCGAGGCTTATTTCATCGAGTTTCGCCCGTATATCCCGCTCTGCAAGTTCCCGGATTGCTCGCACATCCACGAGGCCGGCTGCGCCGTCAAGGAGGCCCTCTACTGGGGGCAGATCCACCCTGGCCGGTACGAGAGCTACCTGAAGCTCTACGAAGGGCAGCCGTTCGAGGGCGAATAATTCGCCCCGAAATCGCCGATCGGCCAAGATTGGCGGGAACGATATCGCCCAATTAGACTCGGGCTGGACCGGCTCGGAACACGAACTCGAAACGGGCGACGATCGGTCGCGGCCATCAATGCCCCGACCGGTCGTCGCCCGCGGAGTCCGTCCGCCGCCGGGAGCGAGGGGCGGGGGATCGGGATGCCGGACGAGAAGCCTCCGGATGACAGACCGGTCCGACGCGACCCGCGAGCGCCCCGGCCTCCTGCCGGGACGGTTTCACGGGCCGAGCGGCCGACCGTCGAGGAGCGGTGGGCGCCTGGGCGGCCCATCGTCCTCGCCACATGACGCGTCGAACCCGGCCCGCGCCTCCATGGCAGCCTTGGGTCGACACATCGCTTTTTTCATCATTAGATCAAAATCCGGCACATGTGCTGCGCCGGGGGGGATTCAGAGATCGCGGAAGGGCGAAGGCTCCCGGGAAACCGGGATGGGCGAAGGTCACGACCAACTGCGAGGAAGGCGTCGTGCTCGCCGGTCGGACGTCAAAATACGCTCCGGTGCGGGGAGAGTCAACCCACCCTGATGACTTTTTTCCGGCCGGGATCTCCTCCGCTCCGCTTGGGGTCCGGGAGCGGCCGATGCATCCGACCAGTCCCGATCCGCCCGGCGCCGCCGTTCCCCGTCGGTCGCTTGCGGGAGGGCCGGCGGCCTGCGATCGTGGGTGAGGCCGCCGATCGGGTCAAGTCGGCCGCCCGGCCTCGGGCCCTCCGGGAGACCTCTCGCGATGCGGATTGGATTCGACTCCTATACCATCGAGCACCGCGGCCTCACCGTCGGAGAGATCCTGGACTTCGCCCGCCAGCATCGGCTCGACGGCGTGCAGTTCCCCGATATCTCCGCGCTCGTCCCCGACCTCGACCCCGGCCGGATCGCCGGAATCCGGGACCTGGCCGGATCCCTGGGGCTGGCCCTGGAGGTCGGAATCCCCTCGCCGAACCCCGCCCGGAGGTCGCGACGCGAAGGCCGGACGGTCCACCCGGGCGAGCTGGCCGACGACCTAATCCGGCATGTCCATGCGGCGGCGGGCCTGGGATGCCGCCACGTGCGCGCCTATCTAGGCGACCGCCACGATCGCTTCCGGACGGACGTCCCGTGGAGATCGCAACTGGAAGCCTCGGCCGACGTTATCACGCGTCTGAGGCCCTCGCTACGTCGGCACGGCCTCGCCATCGCCATCGAGACGCATGCCGACGCGACTTCCGGGGAGATCCTGGAGCTTCTGGACGTCTTCGAGCCCGACGTCCTGGGCGTGACCCTGGACACGGGCAACCTGCCGATGAGGCTCGACGACCCGATCGCCGCCGTCGAGAAGCTGGCGCCCCGCGTCCTGGCGACGCACGTCAAGGATGCCGTGCTCGCCTTCACCCCGCGCGGGCTCTGCTGGCAGGCCCGGCCGGCCGGCTCGGGCATCCTGCCGATGACCGACCTGCTGGCGATCCTCCACCGGGCGAATCCCGACCTGACGCTCTCGATCGAGCTGCACCCGAGGACCTACGACCTGCCGATCTACGACCCGGACTGGCTGGCGTTCTTCCCCGGGCTCCGCCCCGACTCGCTGGCCGCCGTGGTCCGCCTGGCCGCCGCCTGCGAGCGACGGTTCGCCGAGGGCTCGCTCGCCCGCCCCGAGGTCGTCGAGGCCGTCCCCTGGGATGACCGCGTGCTCGACTGGCTGGCCAGCTCGCTCGGCTACCTCCGCGCGGTCGTCGCGATGCTCGGCCGGGTCGACGACCCGGGACGGCCGCGAGGCTGATCCCGGTTCAGGTCATCCCCCGGGCCTCCATCAGCATCGAGAGCGCCTCCTGACGGGTCCCCTCGGCGGCTGAGTCGCCCCGGAGCATGGCGGCGATCTCCTCGACCCGCTCTTCGGTGCCGAGGGGGGTGATGGTGGTCCGGGTCCGCCCCCGGTCGGTCTTCTTGCGGATGATCCACTGATGGTCGGCGAAGCTGGCCATCTGCGGGAGGTGGGTCACGCAGATGACCTGATGGTGCTTCGCCAGCTCGGCGAGCTTCCGCCCGAGCGCCGCGCCGAGGCGCCCGCCGACGCCGGTGTCGATCTCGTCGAAGACCAGCGTCGGCACCCGATCGGCCTCGGCCAGGGCGGTCTTGACGGCGAGCATCACGCGGGACATCTCGCCCCCCGAGGCGATCTTGCGGAGCGGCCGGGGGGCCTCGCCGGGGTTGGGGGCGAAGACGATCTCGACGCGATCGGGGCCGCGCTCGGGGCCGACGGCGGCCGTCGGGTCGTCCCCCAGCGGGTCGGTCTCGACCTCGACCGTCAGGCGGGCCTGGTCGAGTCCGAGCCCCTTGAGCTGCGACCGGACGGCCTTCGCGAACGCCTGGCTCGCCTTCTTCCGGGCGATCGTCAGGGCCGAGGCGCATCGCCGGACCTCGGCCCAGGCGGCGGCGAGCGGGGCGTCGAGGGCTTCCAGGTTGGCGGCGTCCGCCTCGATCGCGGCGAGCTTCGCCCGGGTCTCGTCGAGCCGCCCGGCCAGGTCGTCCGGCGAGCAGCGGAACCGCGAGGCCAGCCGCCGGTAGGTCGCCAGGCGGCCCTCGACCTCGTCGAGCCGGCTCGGGTCATCGTCCCACCCCTGGCCGAACCGGCGGAGGGCGTAGGCGACCTCCCGGACCTCGTCGGCGAGCCTCCCGAGGTCGGCGGCGGCGTCGGCGAACTCGGGGACCGAGTCGGCGAGCGGCGCGAGCATCCGGGCGACCTTCCCCAGGACCCCCTGGGCCGAGCCGTCGGACTCGTAGAGCAGGCCGAAGCCGTCGAGCGAGGCCGACCGGACGGCCTCGGCGTTGGCCAGGCGGTGCGCCTCGCGGGCCAGGTCGTCGTGCTCGCCGGGGCGTGGGTCGGCCGCGGCCAGCTCGTCGCGCTCGAAAGCCAGCAGGGCCCGCTCACGCTCGCGGGTCTCGGCATCCCTCAGTAGCGCCTTCCGGCGACCGAGCAAGCTGGCATGGGCCTCGCGGGCCTCGCGGTAAGCTTCAAGGACGGGCTCGACCGACCCGAAGGCGTCGAGCAGGGTCCGCTGGCGGTCGGGGTCGAGGAGCGCGCGGCTCTCGTGCTGGCCGTGGATGTCGATCAGCCGCTCGCCGAGGGCCTTCAGGGTCGCGACGGTCACGGGCAGGCCGTTGGCGTGCGAGGCGGACCGGCCCTGGCTCGAAATCCGTCGGGTGAGGATCAGCTGGTCGTCGTCGATCGGGCCGCCGAGGGTCGCTTCGAGGTCGGCGCGGAGCGCCGGGTCGGAGACGTCGAAGACGGCGGCGGCCCTGGCCTCATCCTTGCCGAGCCGGACGAGGTCGCTCGACGCCTTGCCGCCGAGGACCAGCCCCAGGGCGGTCAGCAACAGGCTCTTGCCGGCCCCGGTCTCGCCGGTCCAGGCGCAGTAGCCGGCCCGGAGGTCGATCCGGGCGTCTTCGATCAGCGCGAGGTTCTGCACGGACAGTTCGCGGATCACGGCTCGTCATCCTCCGAGGCCGGGCAAGTCGGGCCGATCGAGGCGTGTCGGGCTTACTGGGCCTCTTTGACCAACTGTAGGTTCTTGGCGTGGAACGCGACGGCCTCGCGGACGTGGAGGTCCCAGTAGGCCCAGTTGTGAGAGCCGGGGAACTCCTCGTACTGGTGCGGGACGTGCATCTTCTCCAGGTGGGCGTGGAAGGCCCGGTTCTGGTCGAGCAGGAAGTCGTCGGTCCCGCAGTCGATGCGCATCGGCGGGATCAGGCCGTGGTCGATCTTCTCGACGATGGCGAACGGGTCTTCCGGGCCGCCGGCCGGCTTCTCGCCGAAGATCCGGGCGAATTCGGGGCTGAGTTCCTTCGACTTATTGACGTCCCCTCGGAGGAAGCCGAGGGCTCCGGAGTGCGAGTTGACGCTGCCGAACAGGTCGTGATGCTTGAGCCCGAGCTTGACCGCGCCGTAACCGCCCATCGAGAGCCCGCCGATCGCCCGGCCGGACCTCTCGGCCCTGACGGGGAAGGTCCGCTCGACCAGGCCGAGGATGTCCTTGATGAGGTCGTCCTCGTGGGCGTAACCTTCCACGGCGTTGGTGTACCACCCCCGGCCGCCGTCGGGCATGACGACCGCCATCGGGAGGTTCTCGACGTACCGCTCGATGCTGGTCCGCCTCATCCAGATGGTGTGGTCGTCGGACAAGCCGTGGAGGAGGTAATAGACCGCCCAGGGCCGGGGGATCTTCGGGTCGTCGGGGAAGACGATGTTGAACGAGGACGCCTTGCCCAGGGACCGGCTGAAGTAGTTGATCGAGGCGAACGCCATCGGTGCTCCTTCGATGGGATGGGGCGGATGCGGTCAATTGGGGATGGCTCGTCTCGGAGACTTCGGCCAGTCGGACTCCCACTCATGCCGCCACGCCTCGCCTTTACCGGCCCGTTCCAGCAGCGCCTTCAGGTCGATCCGCTGGAGGATGGCCTTGGTGATCGGCCGCTTGGCATCGGAGAAGGCGAGGGCGCGGATCAGGTCGAGCGCCTCGGGCCGGTTCAAGATTTCGGCCAGGGTCTCGGCCTGGTCGGACGTCCGGCAGGGCAGGAAGTAGCAGGTGTCGTCGAGCAGTGTCGGGCGGCCTCCGACCGGGCCGACGGCCCGGAATCGCGGCGCCTTGTGCAGGCCGGAGATCGCGACCTTGTGCGGGGCGAACGTGTAATCGCCGACGCCGAACATGGCGAAGGGCGGTCGCCCCCGGTAGATCGAGGACTTCCGCCGTTCGAACGTCGGCCGGTTCTCGTCCAGGTAGGACCAGAGCCGGGGGGCGACGCCTTCGAGACCGGCCGTGTCGTCGGCCAGCCCCCGCTGGGTGGCGATCACCGAGCGGGAGGGCCGGGGCCGCTTCGCGCCGGCGAGGTCGGTCCCCTTCAGGAGCGGGAAGACGTAATCGGTCTCGATGTCGACGACCTCGCCCCGGCCGTTCCGGAGGCGGCCGTCCTCGCCCTGGACCAGCTCCATGACCGGGCTCGCGTCGTGCTTGACCCCCTGTCGCCAGGTCAAGGGGCAGGCCCCGTCCGCGAACGAGGATCGCCGGTAGGCGTCCACGTCGGCGATCAGCCGATCGCCGGCGAGGCCCAGGATCGACGCGGGCTCGGTCGCCGCGAGGTCGGGGAAGACCGGCGCCTCGGCCGCCTTCGGGCCCGGGCCGACCTCGACCTCGAGCAGGCAGGCGTCCACTCCCGCCCGGAACCAGCGGGGGGCGTCGATCCGGCGGATCGACGCGCGGGCGACGGGCAGGTCGTCGAGACCGATCGCCCGGAGCACGGCGCGGGCGACGGCCGACTTGCAGAGGAGGGCGATCGTCGGCCGCTCCGGGGCCAGCTCCCGGATCAGCTTGAGCCAGATCGCCTCGGAGATGTCGAAATTCGACCCCCCGGTCATCGCGTCGATCCCCCGGACCCGCCGCGAATTCGACCGCTCCGGCCCGCTCCCCCCGCCCGAGGCCCCGAGCGCGGCGGTCGTCACCCACGGGAGGTTGCCGACGACCAGGAGCGGGCCCGATTCAGACCAGGGGACGTCCCGGCCGAGGTCGACCCGGAACAGGTCGGCGACCTCGACGACGACCCGGGTCGAGGCCGCCCGATCGGCGAGCGCCCGGGCCGCCTCGGCGTGCTCGGGCTGGACCTCGAAGCCCCGGACCTCGCGGGGAGGGTCGGGGCGGTCGAGCAGGCCGGCGATGAAGTGGCCCCGGCCGCAGGTCGGTTCGAGGGCGCGGGAGAACCGGCCGCCGATCGGCCCGAGCGCGTCGAGGACCAGAGACACCAGTCCGGGGGGGGTCTGGAAGTCGCCGAGGTCCTTGAGCTTCGAGGCTCGGGTCGGGGGGGACGGCGGCTTCATGCGGCCCTCGGGTCAGCGGGGGGCGGCGGCGACCCGGAACCGCGCGGGGGGGCGGTTCTCCAGGTGCTGTCCGTCGCGGGTCAGGTGGAGGAAGCCGATGCACATCTCGTCGGTCGTCTGCTCGCCCCAGTGGACGGCGACCGGCGGCCTGGTGGGGTTGGCGAAGTTGGCTTCGGAGTTGTCGAAGTGGGCGACCATGTCGACCCGGGTCCCCTTCGGCAGAGCGACGGGCTCGGCGAAGTCGTAGGCCATCTGCCAGTTGAAGTCCCAGCGGTCGACCTTGATGAGCGTCCGCTTCGAGCCGTCGGGGAAGGTGGCCGTCAGCAGGAAGTCGGTCCCCAGCCAGTGCATGTGCGGCGTGACCCCGACGAGGTGCCGGTCCTCGCCGTCGAGCACCAGGCTCCCGGTCACCTCATGGCGGGCCGAACCGGCGGGGATGAAGAGGTCGGGGACGAACCGGAGCAATCGGTTCGGCGGCGGCGTCACCATCCGGACCGAGATTTCCTTGTCGATCGGCTCGTCGGCGAAGTAGAGGGCGACCTGGGTGGCGTCGGTCTCGGGCTTGCCGCTCTTGTGGTAGTGGACCTGGAGCAGGAAGTCGGCGCCGGCGGGCAGATACCGGCCGATCCCCGCCGGCATGGTCGTCGGCCCCCGCCCGGGAGACCATCCCGACATGAAGCCGTCGGGGATCACGCCGAACCCGCCGAAGACCTTGTAGCCCGGCTTCGGGTCGGCGTCGTCGAGGATCTTCGCCCGCTTCTTGAGGTCGAAGGCGCCCAGGGTGTGGTGGACGATCTTGGGGTTGCCCGCGCGGAAGTCGAGCGCCTTGAGCCACTTGCCCTCGGTCAGGCCGGTCGGGATCACGAAGACGCGGTGCTCGTCGGCCCCGTCGGCGTCGAGGGCGTAGGGCTCGGGCAGGCTCAGGATGAGGTCGGGCTTGCCCAGCGGCCAGCCTTCGTGGAAGACGAGGGCCGGCGGGGCGTCCTTGGGGTCGCCCTCGGGGGCGCCGGCCTTCGCCCAGGCGGCGAGGGTGGCGATCTCGGCCTCGGACAGCGAGCGGACGTCCCGGAACGGGCCGCCCTCCTTGTTCGAGGCCGGCCACGGCGGCATCTTCCGGTCGTGCGTGACCTGGGCGAGGTCGTCGGCGCGCTTCCGGGCCTGGTCGTAGGTCAGGAGCAAGAAGGGGGCGACCTGGCCCGGCCGGTGGCATTCCTGGCATTGCTTCTGGAGGATGCGCGAGACCTCGCCGTGATAGGTCGGCGTCCCGGCCAGGGCGGGGAGGCTCGCGGACATCAGCAGGGTGACCCGCAGGGTTTGCCGGAAATTCATCGTGATCGGTCTCTCATCGGGCCTTCGGTCGCGCCCCCTTCGGGCGGGAGGCCCCTCGATTCTAACCGGACGGCCGGCCCGTTGTCGGCGGCGTGGTGGATTATCGTCGGGCATTCCACTGAACGCAAGAACAGAGTGCAAAAATGGCGATCTGTCGCCGATCGGCGGCGGATCGCGAGTGGACCTGTTGGAGAGAGGGTCCGGCCGAGGGAGGAGTTCGGATGTCGAGCGATCGATTCGAGGGCGACGAGGACGTGGTCGAGCCGGGGCCCGCGGAGATCCTCTCGGCGGTCGGGGCGTCCCTGACGTTCGTGGCGGCGACGAGGCTCCCGTTCGCCAGGGTCGGGCCGCTGGAGGCCGACGAGTGGCTGTTCGTCGAGCGGATGGGCCAGGGGTGGTTGCCGCCCCACCACACGCTCTTCCAGGCGGCCGGCCGGGGCCTGGGGATGATCGTCGGCGGCCACTATCGGGGGCTGGTGGTGCTGGACATGCTGGTCAGCGCCCTGGCGCTGGTGGCGCTCTGGTGGTGGCTCCGGTCGCTCGTCCGCCCCTCGACGGCGGCGGCCTCGGCCCTGGTGGTGGGCGTGGCGCCGCTGTTCTGGTCGCTCGGCGAGATGGCGGGCAACTACACGATGATCCCGCTGGTCGGCTCGTTCCTGCTGGGGGTCGCCTACCGGGGTTGGCGAGAGCCGAGGGCGTGGCACCCCTACGCCTCGGCCGTCGTGCTGGCCCTGGGCACGGGATATCGCGAGGACATCGGCACGTTCCTCCTGCCGGTCTTCGGCGTGATCGTCTGGCGGCACCGCTGGCGCCCCGCGATCGGGGCCCTGGCGCTGTTCACGGCGCTGAACCTGGCCTGGCTCCTGCCGATGCTCGACGCGGCCGGCGGCTGGGCGGCGTATCGCGGCCAGAGCGCCGAGTTCGCCTACACGGCCGGGTACAAGAATTCGATCTGGAACCTGGGATTCGTCGACTCGACGGCCCGATATCTGGTCAAGATGGGGCTGGCGATCTTCTGGACGCTCGGGCCGGGACTGATCTACGCCCCGAGGGGCCTGGCCCGGCTCGTCCGGCTCCCCGACGGGAAGAAGCTGGCGGCGCTGCTGGCCCTGGGCGTCGCTCCCCCGCTGGCCTCGCACCTGCTGGTCCATTTCGGGGTGGCCGGGTACAGCTTCCACTACCTGCCGGCGCTGGTCGCCCTGATGGCGGTCGGGATCGGCCGGGCGCCGGGCCTGGCGATCGGGCCGACTTCGGATCGGGCCCCGGCCCGGCTGGCGGCCCTGGCGGGGGCGCTGGCGGCGGTCTTCCTGCTCTATCCCGCCGACTTCGAACGGCCGGGCCTCCGGGGGGATTTCGACCTGGCGGTCGCGAGGTACACGCGGGTCGGGCTCCATGCCGACATCGCCGACCGCGCCCCGAAGCAGTGGCGGACCAGCAACTCGGTGGTGATGCCGGGCCTCCGCGCGAATTGAGCGAGGCACGCCGGGCCTGGCGGCCCCGCCCGGCCGACGTTACGATCGACCGGGCGGCCTCGGGCCGCTCCTGAGCCCCAACCGCCCTGGGACGACGGCCATGAACGCCCGGACCGGAATGATCTTGCGACTGGTCGGCCCCCTGATCGAGGTCGGCTGCCTGATCGTCCTGCTCCAGGTCCGCGACCGGGGGCGGAGCGTCGCGGGAGTTCCGGTCGAGTACCCGCTCTACGCCGGCCTGGCGCTGGGGTTCGCCCTGGTGGTGGCCGGCCTCACCCTGGTCCGACCCGCCCCGCGACGGCCGCGCGACCCCGGCTGAATGAAGGGCCACCCGATGAGCATCCAGGATCCGGACACGGCGCGAGACCGACGGCCCGCCGACGAGTATTTCCAGGCCGGGCCACCTTCCAGGCACGTCCCCCGGACTTACCGCTATTACGACTTCATCATGGCGGCGTTCGTCACGATCCTGATCTGCTCGAATCTGATCTCGGCCCAGAAGCGGGTCTTCTTCCACGCCGGGGGCCATGACTTCATCTTCGGGGCGGGCGTGCTGTTCTTCCCGATCAGCTACCTCTTCGGCGACATCCTCACCGAGGTCTACGGCTACGCCCGGTCGAGGAAGGTGGTCTGGGCGGGGTTCGCGGCGATCATCTTCGCCTCGGCGATGAGC
>JAJYDH010000159.1 GCA_021777685.1 Planctomycetota bacterium
GCATCCCGGCGAAGCTCTCGGTCTCGGCCCTGCTGTTCGATTACGTCCTGACCGGGCCGATCAGCGGCGTCTCCGCCGGCCAGTACCTGATCGGGCTGTCCAACGAGCTGTTGCACCACTTCCGGGCCAGGTTCGTCATCCCGCAAGGGTGGGGCTCGGCGGCGATCGCGGCGGCGATCACCGTCTACTTCTGGAGGGCCAACGTCCGGGGGCTCCGCGAGTCGACCGACAAGGCGCTCAAGATCATGGCCGCGACGACCGTGATGGGCGTCATCATGATCGCCTGGTGCGGCGTGACCCTGGCCGTCCGCCCCGCCGACCGTCACCTGCCCGCCGCCGCGCCCGATCTCTCGAAGAAGGTCGACGCCGAGGGGAATCCGAAGATCAACGAGGTCACGGGACATCAGGAAGATCCGCTCGGCTGGCTGGGAAACACGAGCGTCGGGGCGACCCTGCACGACCCCTCGAAGGTGGAATGGCTGAGCGTGGTCGGGGCCCTGGGCGTCCTGATCGCCTTCGGCCACTCGGTGCTGGCGATGAGCGGCGAGGAGACGCTGGCGCAGGTCTACCGCGAGGTCGAGAGCCCGAAGCTGGCCAACTTCAAGAAGGCGGCGTTCGTCGTCTTCATCTATAGCCTGGTCCTGACCGCCCTGATCAGCTTCTTCGCCGTGATGATCATCCCCGACGGGCCGAGGACGGGCGAGTTCAAGGACAACCTGATCGGCGGCCTGGCGATGAGCGTGGTCGGGCCGAGGTGGGCAAGGCTGGCGTTGCATGCGCTGGTGGTGGGCGTAGGGTTCCTGATCCTCTCCGGGGCGGCGAACACGGCCATCGTCGGTTCCAACAGCGTGCTCGGCCGGGTGGCCGAGGACGGGGTCCTGCCCGAGTGGTTCCTCAAACCGCATCCGGAATACGGGACAAGTTCTCGCACCCTCAACCTGATCCTGGGCCTTCAACTCTTCACGATCGCGGTCAGCCACGGCGACGTGATCCTGCTGGGCGAGGCTTACGCCTTCGGCGTCGTTTGGAGCTTCGTCTTCATGACGCTGGCGATGCTCGTCCTCCGGTTCAGGCGCCCCGGCGACCGGCCGTTCATGGTCCCCGGCAACATCAAGGTAGGGAACGTCCGCGTGCCGGTCGGCCTGGCGCTGATCTTCCTCGCGCTGATCGCGGCGGCGACGGCCAACCTGTTCACGAAGCAGGTGGCGACCGTCACCGGCGGGATCTTCGCGGTGGTCCTGTTCGCGATCCTGGTCGGCTCGGAACGTTATCTCAAGAGCAAGGGCGAAGATCCCGAGAAGACCGGCCAGCGCCCGGACGAGTTCGAGGTCGAGGAGGCCGACGAGTTCTCGCCCGAGGCCCTCAAGCTGACCAAACCCGGCCGAACCCTGATCGGCATCCGGTCCGAACACAGCCTGGAGGCGCTCAAGCTCTACCTCGGCGAGATCGACCCCGAGAAGACCGACGTGGTCGTGGTGATCGCCGACCTCGTGCCGCACCGGGCCTCGACCCCGATGCCCGGCCTGTCGCACGGCGACCAGAAACTACTCTCGGCCGTCGTGAAGGTCGCCGAGGAGGTGGGCAAGCCCGTCATCCCCATCGTCGTCCCGACCGAGGACCCCTTCGAGGCCCTGGCCCGGATCGCCCGATCGATCGGCGCCGGCGAGGTCATCATGGGACCTTCCAGGCGGCACGGCGGCGGCGATCGGCAATTCGAGCGGATCGCTCGATCCTGGGAGTTCGAGCGGAAGGACGGCGAGACGAAGCCATTGACCGTGCGAATCCTCGGCGAAGGCCGCGACGATCGCCGGACGCTGGGTGCGGGGAATTGAACCGCCAGGACGCCAGGGTCGAAGGAGGAATATCCGGTAGCGGACGCTCCGCGTCTCATGACCCGCGTCGCGGCCGATGAGCGGACGGGGCGCGGAGCGTCCCCTACGAGATCGACTCCTTCCCCTCCGCGAACCTGGCGTCCTGGCGGTTCAATTCGCCTCATCCTGACGTCCGACGGTAGATCCCAGCCCGGGCGCCGCGACGAACCGGGCGACCTCTCGCCCGTCCTCAAGGTGGTAGACCCGGACGCCGCCGTCGAAGCCGCCGACGGCCAGGATCTTGCCGGCCGGCTCGACCGCCAGCGAGTAGGCCCAGTCGCCCGGCCCGTCGAAGGACCGGACGAGGCGGCCCGAGGCCAGCTCGTGCTGGCGGACCTTGCCGTCGGCCGAGGCGGAGAAGACGAACCCACGCGAGGCGACGAGGTCGAGCACGTCGTCGCCGAAGCCGTCGATCATCCGGGTGGATAGCTCCTTCTTGAACCGCTCCTCCTGCTGGGCGGCGGTGCCGTCCTCGGCGGCGATGACCTTCGGGTCCCAGACGTGGAGCTTCCTGTCGGCGCCGGCAGAGATGGCCCTGGTCGAATCGGGGTCGAAGGCGACGGCCAGCACCGGCTCGCCGTGGCCGATGTAGGTGGTCAGGAGCTTCCCCGTCCGGGCGTCGAAGACCTTGACCAGCTTGTCGCTCGACGACCCCGCGACGGTCGAGCCCTCGCGATCGAAGGCCACGCCCGTCACCCAGTCGGCGAACTGCTTGACCTGGCAAAGCTCCTTGCCCGAGGCGACCTCGTGCACCCGGAGCGTCCGGTCGGCCCCCGAGGTCGCCACCAGCGACCCGTCCGGGCTGAAGGCGACGGCCAGGAGGATGTCGGGGGCCGAGGCGACAAACCGAGGCGGTTGGGTTCCTCTCGGATCGGCCAGGACCAGCTCGCCCGACTCGCCCGGCGTCCCGCCCGCGATGGCCAGGACCGAGCCGTCGGCGTTGTAGGCCAGCCCTTGCGTCCGCTGGGCCAGGCCGGGGATTCGCCGGAGGAGCTTGCCGGTGGACGGGTCCCAGATGGTGACCTCGTGATAGCCGCCGATGGCCAACTCGGCCCCGTCGGGCCGGAACGCGAGCGTCGAGATCGGCACGGGCGTCCGGTAGACGGCCGGGGCGGCGGGCCGTCTCGCTTTCGCCACCAGTCCGGCGAGGTCGGCGTTCGGGTCGATCCCGCCCGATTTCGCCCCCTGCTCGATCCATCGGCGGAGGATCTCAACTTCACCTTTCGGCAGCGAATCGGCGTTCTTGGGCATCCGGCCGGTGGGCTCGGTGAGGACGATCAGGTCGAGGAACAGGCTCTCGTCGGGCTTGCCCGGTTCGATGTTCTTGCCCGCGTCGGAGTCGGCCATGAGCCGGGCGAAGGTGTCGACCCGGAAGTTCGCCGACGCCTTCTTCGGCCCGTGGCAGGCCAGGCAGCGGTCGACCAAAATCGGCGCGACCTGGTCCCGGAACCCGACCTCGGGCCCCGAGCCCATGGCCATCGTCGCCAGCAGGAGGATCGCCCCTCGGACCATCGTCGCCCCCTCGGTTCGGATCGAGATGTCCCTTGTAGGGCGGGTGAGCGGTAGCGAAACCCGCCAATGTTCGGCGTGGCCGCGACCGGCGGGTTTCGCTATCGCTCACCCGCCCTACAAAAGACAGTCATCAGTGCTGGAAGATGAATTCCTTCGAGTTGAGGAGTGCCCAGAGCACATCCTCCAGCGCCATTTCTCGGTCGGGATGCGTCGCGACGTACCCCGTCGCCCTGGACGATTCCGCCTCGGTCGGGCCCCGGCAGAGGGCGGCGAGGTAGCATTCCTCGACGATCTCCGGGTTTGATTTCCCGTCGCGGATCAGCCTGCGGAGGCGGTTCTTGGGGTCGGACAGCCGGCGCTGGACGGCCGGGCCGTTGAGGAGCTGGAGCGCCTGGGCCAGCGAGGGCTCGGCCCCTCGCTCGCACTGGCAGGCGGTCTCTCGCTTGGGCTGGCCGAAGGCTTCGAGGAACTCCATCCGGGGGGGCGTCGGCATCTGGGTGGCGAGCGTGCCGGCGGGGACGCCGTTGAACCGCTCGGCGACCTCGGTCACTCGGCCGATCGCGTCGAAGAGGGGCTCGGCGGCGATCAGCCGGACCTGCGCCGAGGCGAAGTGCTTCGAGTCGCCCGCGTTCGAAGCATTCTTCGAGACGCTTCGCTGATAGGTCCGGCTGTTGAGGATCAGTCGGAGGGTCCGCTTGCGGTCGAAGCCGTTCCGGGCGAAGTCTTCGGCCAGGAAGTCGAGGAGCGCGGCGTTGGACGGGGGGTTGGCCGCCTGGAAGTCGTCGACCGGGTCGACGATCCCCCGGCCCATGAGGTGGGCCCAGATCCGGTTGACCGCGACCCTCGCCAGGAACGGGTTCTCGGCCCCCGTCAGCCAGTCGGCGAACGCTCGACGGGCGTCCTCGCCGGGCCCGACCGGGGCGTCGCCCACGGTCGGCAGCCAGGGCTTCATCTCCTTGCGGGTCCGGGGCTGGATCGTCGCGCCCTCGGCGGCGACCTTGATCATCATCGGCCCCTCGTCCGGCCTCGTCCGCTTGCCCTTGCCCCTGGCCTTCGGCTGCGTCTCTTCCTTCGGCGCGACGGGCACGAGGTCGCGGCGGACCCGGTCGAAGACGGCGCCGATCCCGTAATAGTTGTCCTGCGTCCAGCGGTCGAACGGGTGGTTATGGCACTTGGCACAGGCGATCCGCACGCCCATGAAGAGCTGGACGGTCGACTCGGTCACGCTGTTCGTGTCGACCGCCGCCCGGTAATAGTTGGCCGAAGGGTTCTCATAGGTGTCCCCCTCGGCGGTCAGAAGCTCGCGGACGAACCGGTCGAAGGGCTGATTCGAGCGGACCGACTCGACGATCCACTCGTAATACCGCCTGGCCCCCTCGGTCGTGAGCGCCTGCCGGGTCACGCGGAGCAGGTCGGCCTGTCGCTGGCCCCAGTAGGCCGCGTATTCGGGACGTTCGAGCAGCCCGTCGATCAGCCTGGGACGCTTGTCGGGCGAGATGTCGGCCAGGAACGCCCGGGTCTCCTCGACCGTCGGCAAGAGGCCGACGACGTCGAGATGGACGCGGCGGATGAACTCGGAGTCGGTGCAGGTCCCGGACGGGAGATACCCCAGGAGCCGGAGCTGCGCGTGGACCAGTTCGTCGACCTTGTTGTTGCTCGGAGGATCATCCCAGGCGAAGCCGGGGACGTCCTTGACGAAGGTGAACGTCCGGGCGATGACGGCGTCGAGGTAGCGGACGCTGACGGCGATCTCGCCCCGGTCCTTCCCTTCGACCAGGCCATCGGGGCCGACGGTCGCGACCGACTCCTCGGACGAGATATAGCAGGCGATCCGCGTGACGTCGCGGGTCGAGCCGTCCGCATAGTGGGCCAGGACCAGCAGTTGCTGCGACCCGAACGGCTCGCGGAGGACCCGGCCCGACTCGGGGTAGACTTCGAGCTTCGCGAGCGATGGCGACGTCTCCAGGTCGGTCCGGCATCCCTCGCCGATCCAGTCGCGGAGCAAGTCGTAGGCCGCGTCCGACTCGCGGAGCCGGAGCCCGCCGCCGTGGGCGATCTTCGTGGTCCCCTTGCGGAGCAGGAGGCTCGCCTCGGGCTCGATCGGGTTGGTCCGGCGGCCCCAGCCGGCCCGGGTCAGGACCCGGCGATCGGCCAATGGGTCGTACCCCATCATCGAGAGCGAGAATCCCCCCTTCCCGCTCGGCGAGCCGTGGCAGCCCCCGGAGTTACAGCCCGGCCTGGTCAGCGCGGCGATGGCCTCGTTGCGGAACGAGACCGGCTCGGGGTCGGCGAAGTGCGAGACTTCCACTTCGAACCGGCATTCCCGGTCGCCCGACCGGACCAGGACCGACGTGCGGCCTTCCCCCGTCGGGCGGACGACGCCGTTTTCGATCGCGATGACTTTCGGGTCGTCGGGCGTGAACGTCGACTGACGGGTCAGGTCGCGGACCGAGCCGTCCCGGGCGTGGCCGGTGACGATGGGGTGAATCTGACGCCGGGGCGATTCGAGCCGGATTCGGGCGGGATAGACCTCGATCCGGGCGAGGTCGGCGGCCCGAGCGGTCGAGGCGTGGAAGGCGATGAGGAACACGACCGAGGCGGCCAATCTTCCTCCCCTCTCCCAAAGGGAGAGGGGAGGCAGACCAGAGATTCGACCCTCGCGTCATCGGTTCGCCTCCGGTTCAGGACAGCTCGGGGATCGGCTTACCCTTGGACGCGATGAAGATCGGCCGGTTGTCGGGGGTCCGAAGCGGCTCGGAGCGGTCGAGGCCGAGCTTCTCGTAGACGGTCGCGGCGTAGTCCTCGATGGTGTAGGCCATCTCGCTGACGATGTAGCCGCCCTCCTTGTCGGTCTCGCCGATCACCCGGCCGCCCGGCACGCCGGCGCCGGCGAAGGCGATCGAGAAGCTGCTCGTCCAGTGGTCGCGGCCCAGCCGCTCGTTGATCTTGGGGGTCCGGCCGAACTCGGTGACGAAGCAGACCAGCGTCTCGGCGAGCATTCCCCGCTCGTCCATGTCCTCGATCAGGGCCGAGAATGCCCGGTCGGTGCTGCCCATCATCGGCCAGGTGCCGATCCCGTACCGGCCGGCGCCCGGGCCGCCCCCCTTGATCTTGGTCGAGGCGGTCGAGTAGATGAAGTCGTGGTGGTCCCAGTTCATGTTCGAGCCGCCGGGCGTCCTGTCCGTCATCGGCTCGCGGACGTCGACCGTCACGATCCGGACGCCCGACTCGATCAGCTTCCGGCCGAGGAGGTAGCACTGGCCGCGATGCCCCCGGCCGTAGCGGTCGCGGACCGTCTCGGACTCGGTCGTCAGCTCGAACGCCTTGCGGGTCAAGGGGTTCGAGAGCATGTCCTGGGCCTGGCCGACGAACGACGACATCGCCTCGACCTGCCGGCTGGAGTTGGCGCCCAGGGTGTTGAGGCCGACGTCGAGGTTGCTCAGGAGGTCCGATCGGTCGCGGAACCGCCGGGGGTCGATCCCGCCGATCAGGTCGAGGTTCGAGACCCGCCAGTCGCTCGCCGAGAGGTCGAGCCCGCCCGTCTTGAAGGCCGAGAGCCCCGACGGCAGGAACCCCGACTTCGACTCGGCGGCCTGCTCGCTGTTGCCGGGCACCAGGATATAAGGGGGGAGATAGCGGCAGGCCGACCCCGCTCGGAGGGCGAGGATACTGCCGATGTCGGGCATGTCGACCGGCCCGCCCGGCGCCTCGCCCGAGAAGATGTACCGCGACCCTTTGGGATGGCTGTTGCCGATCCCCGGCGTCGGCTGGTGCATGCAGCGGACGACGGCCAGCTTATCGGCCACCTTCGCCGTCTCCGCCAGCAACTCGGTGAACCGGAGGCCCGGCACGACGGTGTCGATCGGCCTGAAGGGGCTCCGGTGCTCGGCGACGGCGTCGGGCTTGGGGTCGAAGGTGTCCATCTGCGAGACGCCGCCCTGCTCGAAGATCACCAGGACGTTCTTCGCCTTCGGAGATGGCCTCGGTCGGCCCTCGGCGGCGGACGAGCGCCCGGCCAGCACGGCCGACGCCGCGCCCATCATCCCGAGCTGGAGGAAACTCCGACGAGGAATGAGATCGTGGCGATGCCCGATCATGGGGACGCTCCGAGGTCAAGGCGAGGCGAGGCGGCGTGGACATACCGGCGGGAGTGGGCAAGCGGGCGGGTGATGATTCGATCTTACAGGTGGATTCCGCGATTGCAAAGACAAATTCGACCGATCATGGCGTGCCCGCCATTCGAAACGAATCCGGCCGGGCCTCGGTGGAGGTCCGGCCGGTCCGAGGTTGAAGGTTGGTCCGACGCGGTTCCGGTGCCGTCGGCTTCACCCTGAGGTCGTGGAATGTCGTCCAGGGCCCTGCCCCCTCAGTTCAGCAGGGCCGGCTCCTCGATCAGGAGCCCGTACTTCTTCATCTTCTTGTAGAGCGTGGTCCGGTTGATGTCGAGGACCCGGGCGGTCTCCTGGCGGTTCCAGTTCAGGGCCCGGAGAGCCTGGATGATGATCTGCTTCTCGGGCTCCTCCAGCGCCTCCTTGAGGGGCCGGAGACCGAGGCCGGAGTGGATGTGGGGCCTGGCCGAGTAGGACGACGGCCGGGAGGCCCGGCCCGGGCTGATCCCGACGGACAGGTTCGCCGATGTGACCCGCGAGCCCTGGCTCAAGGCCACCCCCCGCTGGATCACGCTCTCCAGCTCGCGGACGTTCCCGGGCCACTCGTAGCGGACGAGCAGGTCGATGGCGTCGGTCGAGAAGCCGACGACCGGCTTGGCGAAGTCGAAGGAGAACCGCTCGCGGAAGTGCTCGGCCAGGCGGATGATGTCCTGGCCCCTCTGGCGGAGCGGGGGCAGCTTCAGGCAGATGTCGTTGATCCGCTCGTGGAACTCGCGGCGGAACTTCCCCTGCTCGACCAGCGCCGGCAGGTTCTCCCGCGTCGAGAAGACGAATCGGACGTCCACCGGGACCGGCTGGGTCGCGCCCATCGGCAGGAACTCGCCGTCGAGCAGGACGTGGAGCAGCCGGGACTGGAGGGCGGGCGAGAGGGCGGAGATCTCGTCGAGGAGGATCGTCCCCCGGTGGGCCCGGGCCAGCCGGCCGGGGCGCTCGGAGCCCTCGGTCCCCTCGAACTTCTGGCCGAAGAGCTCACGCTCCAGGCCCAGCTCGTCGATCCCGCCGCAGGAGACCTCCAGGAACGGCTGGTCGCGACGGCCGCTCTGCTGGTGGATCGCCCGGGCGATCAGCGTCTTGCCCGTGCCCTGCTCGCCGATGATCAGGACCGGGGCCCTGGCCGGCGCCACGGTCGAGGCCAGCTCGACGGCCTGGCGGAGGGTCGGGTCGTCGCCGAGGATCGAGGGGACCTGGCCGTGGCCGTTGGCCTGAGCGTGGCCGTTGGCGTGGCCATTCGCCTCGGCCCGGGCCGGCGGCTCCTGCAACAGGGCGACCGATCGGGCCTCGATGGACGGCCGGCCGTCGAGGCCCGGTCGGTGGGCGTGGTGGCCGTTGGCGTGGCCGTTGGCCGGGGCGTCGGGCGACGACGTGCCCTCGCACGCCTGGGTCACGGCGGCCCGAAGCTCGGTCGCCGGCATCGGGAACCGGAGGACCGTCGCGGCGCCCATCCGGGTCGCCTCGCGGGCCTTCTCGGGATTCGGGCCGGGGAAGAGCAGCACCACCGGCACCTGGGGGTGCTTGCGCCTCGAATACGAGAGCAACTCGAGCGCCTCGGGGTCGAACGGGTCGACTCCCGCGATCACCAGGTCGACCCCGCCGCGGTCCAGGCGACGGACGGCGGCCCGATCATTGGTAGCCTCTTCGATCTGGTGGCCCAGCGACTGGAGCATCGAGCCCAGCAGGGCGAGGATCGACGGCTCGGGATGGACGATCAGGACTCGGGCTTGATTCATGGGATCATTCTCTCGAAAGGGCGCCCGCCGGAGCGAACAGGAGCCGGTGCGTCATCCTTGAGGGAATGAGGGGAGACTCCTCGCGTCCGCCATCTCCTTCGACGAGCGGTCCCCGAGGGCCGGGGACGACCCCGGCCGCTCCTCCCGGACCGGCCTGGTGCGGGGGGGATGTTGCGGAAAGAGGAGTGGTGTCGATTTTCCTATACATCACGGCTCTCACATCGTCAAAAAACAACGGGCTGGCCCGATCGGGACGGCCCCGGGCGAGGGCGCCGAGCCCCTCAGGCGCGAGGGTGGGCTTCGTTGTACGCATCGATCAACCTCTCCCCCGAGACGTGGGTGTAGATCTGGGTGGTCGTCAGGCTCCGGTGCCCCAGCAGGTCCTGGACGCTCCGGAGGTCGGCCCCCCGGTCGAGGAGGTGGGTGGCGAAGCTGTGCCGGAGCGTGTGCGGGCTCGACGACGGGTCGAGCCCCTGGGCGGTCAAGTGGTCCTGGAGGAGCCGGCCGACGCTCCGGGTGGTCAGCCGATCGCCCCGGTGATTGAGGAAGAGCGCCGGATCGCCGGGCCTGGAGGGCCGCCGAAGGGCCTTCCAGCGGCCGATCCACCCCATCGCCATCGGACCGACCGGGGACAGCCGCTCGCGACGCCCCTTGCCCCGGACCCGGACCATCGCCTGCTCCTCGTCGAGGTCGCCCAGGTCCAGGCCGACCAGCTCGCTCACCCGGAGGCCGCCGCCGTACAGGGTCTCGAACATCGCCCGGTCGCGGACCCCCAACGGGTCGGCCGTGGGGATCGCGTCGAGGAGGCGGATGACCTCCTCGACCCGCAGAAGCCTGGGGAGCCGCCGGGGCTGCTTCGGGTTCCGGAGCCCGCCCGCCGGGTCCGACTTCACGACCCCCTGGCGCCTCTGGTAGCGGTAGAACGACCGGAGGCTCGCCAGCCTCCTCGCGATCGTGCTTGGGGCATAGTCGCGGGAGCTGAGCCAGGCCGAATAGCCGCGGAGCCGCCGGGCGTCGGCCGTCGTCGGGTCGGCCCCCTCGCCGGTCGTCTCGACCAGATATTGATGGAACTGCGACAGGTCATCCTCGTAGCACCGGACGGTGTGCGGCGACGAATTCCGCTCCGTCTTCAGGTGTTCCAGGAATTTGAGGATGGTCTCGTGCATGGCCAGGCTCCAGGCTCGCGCGGGGGCCGCGTCGGGGCGGATCGTCGGGGCGACACGGCGTTCGTCGAGGACGGACACCGGGCGGGTTCGGCGGGCAGGAGTCTCGGCCACCGACCTCCAGTCCGGGTCGACGGCCGGCTTTACCTCAAACTGTTCCGATCCAGCACTACCTCATAACAAAGCTCGTACCAAGGCGGCCGATCTTAGAGACTTAAGATTCGAATTCCGCAACGGGCCATGAATCCTCCCAGGCATAACCATCCGAGAAATCTGAAAGTTCCGTAATTTTTCCGAAACAAGAGTGTTTTCTTCGAAATAGGGCGTAGACTATACTCCCATGAGGCCATGGAGCGGCGGCTACCTCCCCAGGCTCAGAACCTGGAGGTACTAGGTTCAACTCCTGCCGGCGCAGATCATCGCGTCTTTGAAAAGCCCCGCCTTGAGGCTTTTTTCGTCGTCTTCACTGTGAAACTACGGCCCAATGGCTCGGGTGGGACACCCCTCTCGAAAAAAACCCATTATTGCCCCCACGCACGCATGCTGCCAGTTTGCTCTTTCCATGACGGCATGATTTTTCGCCGATTTCTCCGAAGCTAGGGTCGGATCATCTCGATCGGCCCGGGGATGTTCCGGGGCGGAATGCTCGCGGACGAGGAAATAAGGGCGATAGTTCGACAGACGGGGATGTCGAGGGATCGATGAGAACGGCCGTGGCTTAATCCGGCCTATCGATCGGTCGGCGTCTCTGGCGGCGAGGGGAAGGGTGATTCGGCGACGAGACCTCCGGCAACCCGGGAATCGGGACAAGGCTCGTTCGTCGGCCGGTCGAGGGGTCGAGGTCTCCCGAGAGAGGCTGTCGCCCGAAACGGGCAGCGGGTTCTGGCGACCATCGGCGAGGCTCCGGTGGGGTCAGGACCAAGAGGCGGGGATTCAGGCGGTTCGCACTGGCGGAGGAAGGGGACGGGCGATTTTCCGTCCGATTCAGGTGATCGGTGTCTTCAAGCCGACACAAATACCATAACTTGACCGCGCGGCGATTTCCAGAGAAAACCAAAAAGGACCGGAAGTTCACCCGCGAGCCCTCCGCCGCCACCCGGATCGAGGGCCGGTGGGCGTCCATCTCGGTTCTCGGGCACGCGCCGGCCGGTCCTCCAACCCTCGGTGTCGCGATGACGTCTGAACGATCCGGAACGGGACGCGAGCACGAGCCGAGGTCGGCCCCGCCCGACCCCGAGACGCTGACGCATCGGCTGATCCTCCCGAGGGACGCGAACCATCATGGGACGCTCTACGCCGGATCGATGCTGGCGCTCGCGCTGGAGGCCGGATACTCGACCGCTTATCGGGCCGTCGGCCGATCGGCGAACCTGGTGCTGAAACGGGTCCTGGACCTCCGCTGCTTCGAGCCCGTCTCGATCGGCCGGGTGGTCGAGATCCGGGGACGGGAGGTTTATCGGGCACGGGCGCACGTCGTGGTCGGGCTCCGGGGGACCCCCCTGCCCGGCCGATCGAAGCCCTGGATGGACAGCCTCATGCAATTCGTCCAGGTCGACGAGACGGGCTACCCCGAGCCGCTCGCCGTCCCGCCCGACGAGGCGTTTCTGCTCAACCTGCCCGAGCCCTGGGCCGCGCTCCGGGATCGCTCGCGACGACTGCTGGCGATCCGGGCCTGATCGCGTCCGCCGGCGGATTCCGACATCCTCGCGGGGTCGGGCTTCCCCTGCCGCCCCTCGATATGCCGAAGTCCCGACCCGGTCGGAACGGCAGG
>JAJYDH010000716.1 GCA_021777685.1 Planctomycetota bacterium
AATAATGGAGGGGGGCGCCCGAATTAACTGTGTAGGCGGGCGGAACGAACGCCCGCCGGAGGCCGCGTCCGAGGACGACAGGGTTCACGCAACGTTCCAACCTGAGGAGTGCGATCAAATGGCTTGCTCGATGATCAAGAAGGGCCTTCTGGGCGCCTCGCTGGGCGCCGGGGCGTTGTACCTGGCGTTCGGCACGTCGGCCCCCAGCTACGTCCGGACCGCCTTCCACCGGGTCCGCGACAACGCCAAGAGCTCGGTGCCGGTCCAGTTCGAGATCGACCGCGCCCGCGAGGAGATCGTCAGCCTGGAGCCGGCGATCCGGGACAACATCGAGAACCTGGCCCGCGCCCAGGTCGAGGTCGAGCACCTCGACCGCGAGATCGTCGCGATCCGGACCAACCTCGGCTCCGAGAAGAAGGTCCTCACGGCGCTCCGCGAGAGCCTGAACACCGGCGACTTCAAGCTGGCCGGCAACGTCACCTACACCGCCGACGAGGTCAAGGGTGAGCTGAAGCACCGCTGGGACCACTTCAAGCAGGTCGGCGAGCTGCTCAAGGACAAGGAAGAGACGCTCAAGGCCAAGCAGAAGGCCGTGGTCGCCGCCCGGCAGCAGCTCACGCAGATGGCCGCCGCCAAGCAGGCCCTGCTGACCAAGCTCGCGGGGATCGAGGCCCGGCTCAAGATGATCCAGACGACCCGGGAGAGCAACGAGTTCAACTTCGACGACAGCGCCCTGGCCCGCGCCAAGGCGTCGGTCACCGACCTGGAGAAGCGGCTCGACGTGATGGCCAAGACCGCCGAGATGGAAGGCAAGTTCTCCGACACCGGCATCCCGGTCATCATCGAGCCGGGCCGCGACGTCGTGAAGGAGATGGACGCCGAGTTCGGCCCGCCGGCCCCGAAGGCCACCGGCGGCGACAAGAGCCTGTAATCCGACCTCTTCCGGTCGCGCGACATCTTCCCGGCCCCTCGCGACGCCCCCCGGCCGTCGCGAGGGGCGGGGCAACCTGGCGGATGGCAGATCCGATCGGGGATCTCGGATCTGAAATCTCGGATCTCAGATCTCAGATCTCAGATCGAAAATCTCGGATCTGAAATCTCAGATCTGAAATCTCAGATCCCAGATCGAAAATCTCGGATCTGAAATCTCGGATCTCCCGGAAGAAGCCGGGGCCAGGCGGGCGCGACCGGGCAACTTTTCGATCGGGCGGGAGTGTGGATTTCCCCATGGTCACATCGGACGGCAAGTCAACCATGCTGGGACAATGGCGGATAACTCTGCGGCAGGCGGAGGAGGCGGCCCGCGCCGGCCGCTTCGACGAGGCGCTGGCGCTGGCCTCTCGGCCCGACGTGGCCGACCATCACCACGCCGTCCAGCTCCGCGGCAGGCTGGCGATGGAACTGGTGGCCCGGGCGGGCCGCCGGGGCGAGGCCGATGACCTGGCCGGCGCGATCGATGACCTGCGGGTCGCCGAGGGGCTGGGAGCCCCGCCCGACGCCCTGGCCGCGGCCCGGCTCAGCCTGGCCGATCGCCTGGCCGTCGAGATCCGCGCCGACCTCGACGCCGGCGAGCCCGGCCGGGTCGCCGAGCGGATCGAGGAGCTGGCCAGGCACAAGATCGGCGGCCCGGCCCTGCGGAGGGCCCGCGAGGTCGCCGAGGCCTGGCGGGTCGCCCTGGACGAGGCCCGTCGGGGCGAGTTCGGCCGGGCCCACGAGCAGGTCGACCGCGCCGAGCGGCTCGCCGGCGACACGGCCAAGGCCGCGCTCGCCTCGGCCCGCCGCGACATCGAGGCCCGCCAGAAGGCCGCCGCCCCCCGGGTCGAGGCCCTGTACGCCGCCCTGGCCGAGGGGCGCTGGGCCGAGACCCTGGCCGCCGCCGAGGCCCTCCTGGAGGTCGTGCCCGAGCACCCCTCCGCCCGCCAGGCGCGGACCCGGGCCTGGCAGCAGATCGCGGCCATCGCCCCCTCCTCGGCCACCCTCCCCGGCCGGGGCGGGCGGATCATCCCCGCCGGGCTCGGGGCCGATCCGCCCGCCTCGCCCGCCGCCTCGCCGCCGCCCGTCGCGATTTCTCGAGTCGTCGCCGACTTCGAGGCCCCCCGGGGGCTCCGGAGCATCCCCGTCGCGCCGGCCAGGGCGCTGGCGCAGGCCGGGTCGCCCGGCCCCGACGGGCGGTTCCTGCTCTGGCTCGACGCCGTGGGCGGGTATCTCGTCTGCCTGGACGACGAGGTCATCCTCGGCCGCGCCGGGACCGACGCCGTCGCCGACGTCCCCCTCCTGGGCGACCTCTCGCGGCAGCACGCGACCCTGGCCCGCGACGGCGAAGGTTACGTCATCCGGGCGATCAAGCCCACGTTCGTCAACGGCAAGCCGGTGACGACCGCCGCGCTCAAGGACGGCGACGTGATCCGGCTCGGCCCGACGGTCGAGCTGGAGTTCCGCCAGCCCAGCCCGGTCAGCTCGACGGCCCGGCTCCGGGTGGTCAGCCGGCATCGGCTCCCCCTGGCGGTCGACGGCGTGATCCTCATGGCCGAGACCTGCATCG
>JAJYDH010000717.1 GCA_021777685.1 Planctomycetota bacterium
CCGCCGAGCGCGGCTTCTACCGGGCCCTCAAGGAGATCGAGCACATCAACGGGCGGACGGACGAGGCCGAGGAGGTCGCCGCAACCCCTTCGGACGAAGAGAAATCCGTCGAGCTGGCTTCGCCTTTGCCCGAGGCCGAACCGGTGACCGAGGCGGCCCCGAAACCGCCTCGCGAGCCCCGGCCGACGGCCTCGCCGGTCCGCCAGGGCCCCCCGCCCGACCCCAATTCGGTCCCGTTCCAGCACTACAATCCGTTCGACGTCCAGTATCCGCCCCACAACCCGCTGGTCAGGGGATGAAGTCGGGCGAAAAGGAGGGATCGTGTCCAGGACTCGTTCCCACGGTCCCCCGTGGGAATGCCGTCCGGGACGCTCCGCGTCCTCTGCCGGTCGCCGTGGCCCGGCCCGAAGACGACGCGGAGCGTCGAAGACGGCATTTCCACGGAGGACCGTGGGAACGAGGGTCTGTGCTCTCGGCGATGTCCAAATTCGAGAGGGGCACCCGCGTGACCCGACTCGGTTGCTTCGCGTCCCGGGTCGTGGATAATGCGATCCGTCGACGTCCGGTCGATCCATGATCCCGACCGGCGGCGCAATGACGGTCGAGGCCGACGAGCGGGCAAATCGGCATGTTCCGAGGTCGGTCAACGGGCGAGGCGGAGGGTCCGGTCGTGAGCCTGGGCGTCGAAGAGGTCGGTTCGAAGCGATCCGGGGTCCGGCTCCGGGGGACCCTGGGGTGGGTCTGGACGTTCCTCGGCCCGTTCCTCGGGCTGTTGCTGATCGTCGGCCTGTTCGCGTGGCTGACCCGCGACTCGGGCCGGTTCATGACCGCCTACAACTGGCGGACGATCGCCGTGCAGACGGTGATCGTCGGGACGGCGGCGCTGGGGATGACCCTGATCATGATCTCGGGCGGGATCGACCTCTCGGTCGGCTCGACGGTGGCCCTGGTGACGGTGGTCGTCGCCCTTCTGGTCCGCGACCACAACGTCCCGGTCCTGGCGGCGCTGGCGGCGGGGGTGCTCCTGGGGGGCTGCTGCGGGCTGTTCAACGGCGGGCTGATCTCGGGGCTGGGGGTGGTGCCGTTCATCATCACGCTGGGGAGCCTGAAGGTGTTCCGGGGGCTGGCGAAGTGGCTCTCGGTCAGCACGCCGGTCTACATCCCCGGCGAGGCGAAGGGCTGGTGGTTCCGCAAGGTCATGGAGGTCGAACACCCTCCGCCGGCCTGGGCGTCGGGGCTCTCGGGCCGGCTCGGCGAGGTCGTCCGCGACCTGACCATGCTCGCGCCCTCGGTCTGGCTCCTGCTGGGGCTGAGCGTGGTCGTGGCCCTGATGCTCCGGTCGAGCCTCCTGGGTCGGTATGCCTACGCGATCGGCTCGAACGAGGCGACGGCCCGGCTCTGCGGGATCGGCGTCTGGCGGGTCAAGCTGGCCGTCTACGGCCTGGCCGGGCTGATGACCGGCCTGGCGGGCGGGCTCCAGTTCCTCTTCCTCGGCGGGACCGGCGACCCGACCACCGCCGACGGCCTGGAACTCCAGGTCATCGCCGCCGTGGTCATCGGCGGCGGGAGCCTGAGCGGCGGCGAGGGGACCGTCCTCGGCACGCTGATCGGCTGCCTCATCATGTCCGTGCTGAACAGCGGGTGCGTCCACGCCGGCATCCCCAACGCCAGCCAGGACATCATCATCGGCGCCATCATCGTGGCCGCCGTCGCCCTCGACCGGTTCCGGAGGCGGGTGGCGTTCTGAGGGATCGACGAATCCGGATCTCGGATCTGAAATCTCGGATCTGAAATCTCGGATCTGAGATTTCAGACCCGAGGCCGGCCCGACCTCCGCACGAATTCGACCAGCAGCCCCGCCCAGGCCAGCGCCGATCCGGCTGTCAGGGCGAGCCCGATCCCCAGCCCGGGGGCTTCGTAACGGAGGATGACCTCGTGGCGGCCGGGCTCGGGCAGCGGGACGACCCGCTGGGCCCGGTTTCCTTTCAGGACGGGGGCGGCCTTCCCGTCGATCGTCGCCGTCCAGCCGGGCATCCAGGTGTCCGCGACGACGAGCAGGCCGGGGGCTTCGGTCGAGACCCGGATGATCACCCGGTCGGGGTCGGTCGAGGCCCACTCGGCGGGGGTGAAGGGCTGGCGGTCGGCACGGGTCGGGTCGAGCGGGTCGGAGGGCATCAGGACGGCCCGGCGTGGGTCGAATTCCGGGAACCGGGCGACGGTCGCGAGGTCGTCGGGGACGACCTCGGCCCGGGGGACGACGTAGGCCCGAGGCAGCGCCGTCGGGTTCCGGAAGACCGCGAAGGCCGAGCCCTCCCACGTCCCCGAGGCGACCTCCGGCCACGCCGGCGAGTCGTCCAGGCGGTCGGAGACCAGCAGCGAGACGCCCATCCGATCGAGGACCCCCTGGCGGACCTGCCGGAGGCCCCCGGCGACGGCGTCGCGGTCGAACGGCCCGACCTCGAACAGGTGGTAGAGGGTCTCGTACAGGTCGGCCGCGTGCTGGAGCTGGAACGAGTCGGCGACGTTAGTCTTGCTGAAGC
>JAJYDH010000718.1 GCA_021777685.1 Planctomycetota bacterium
GTCAGCCGGCGGAATGCCGTCGGGGACTTTCGCAGGCGGTCGGTGTGGCTCATGTTGTCAGTCTACAGGCTCGAACCGTTATTGTGCAGCGACTCTATTGCATAGCCGAGGACCGTGGGAACGAGGATGAGCGGGGCCGGGCGCACTTCCCCTTGGGGCCGGGGCCGGGCTACGATGGGTCTTCTGGGACCGAGATGCCGGAGGATGGATCGCATGAGACGGCTCGCGAAGACGGCCCTCAAGGTGTCGGCGGTCATCCTGATGATGATCGTCGCGGCGGTGGCGTCCGTGGTCGCCCTGACCGACCCGGACCCGAAGACGCTCCCCCGGCGGATCGGCCGGGGGCTGGCCCGGTGGGCGGAGCGGTCGACGGCGCCGGCCTCGGCCTCGGGGCGCCCGGCCGCCGAGGAGAAGGTCCCGCTGTTCACCGACGAGTGGATCGACGACAGCGGCTACCTGTTCGCCGTCCAGTTCTCCTCGCCGGTCTCCGACCCGACCTCGCTCGCGTCGCTCCGGGCCTCGATCGAGGGGCGGGGGAAGCGGGGCGTGGCGGCGCTCCGGGCGAAGCTCGACGCCCTGCCGCCCGACGACCCGGCGACCCCCCACCACATCGGCCAGCTCCGGATGCTGATCGGCCTGCTGATGATGTACGACGGGGACTTCGCCGCCGCCGGCGACCAGATCGCCCTGGCCCGCGCCGCCGACCCGTCCCGATCGCCCGACTTCCTGGCCAACCTGGAGGCCCTCCAGGGGCTCGCCGCCCTGAGGCGCGGCGAGGTCGAGAACTGCGTCGCCTGCTGCAACGAGGGGAGCTGCATCTTCCCGCTGGAAGCCTCGGCGATCCACAAGCGGCGGAGCGGCTCGACCGAGGCGATCGAGCACTTCACAGGCTACCTCAAGAAGCGGCCGGAGGACCTGGGCGTCCGCTGGCTCCTGAACGTCGCCCACATGACCCTGGGCACCTACCCCGACGGCGTCCCGGCCGACCTCCTCCTGCCTCTCGGGCGGTTCGAGGACACGGCGCACGGCAAGAGGCGCTGGCCAAACGTCTCGACCCGGGTCGGCCTCGACGCACGGGGCGAGTCGATGGCCGGCGGGCTCCTGGCCGACGACTTCGACGGCGACGGCCTGATCGACGTCCTCATCACCAACGTCGACCCGACGAGGGGCCCGGCCTACTTCCACAACCGGGGCAACGGCACCTTCGAAGACCGGACCGACCGGGCGGGGATGGCCGACCAGGTGCTCGCGCCCAACGCCTACCAGGCCGATTACGACAACGACGGCGACCTCGACGTCATCCTGCTCCGGGGCGGGTGGGAATCCCCCCGCCGGCCGACCTTGCTGAGGAACCGGGGCGACGCGACCTTCGAGGACGTCACCGCGGCGGCCGGCCTGATGTCGCCGATCGCCTCGCAGGCCGGCGGCTGGGCCGACTACGACAATGACGGCCTGATCGACCTCTACCTGGCGGGCGAGGACGAGCCCCACAAGCCCCTCGCCGCGAACCGGGGCCGGCTCTACCACAACCGGGGCGACGGCACGTTCGAGGATGTCGCCGAGAAGGCCGGCGTGACCAACGAGCGCTATGGCAAGGGCGTCTCCTGGGGCGACTTCGACGGCGACGGCCGGCCCGACCTCTACGTCTCCAACCGGGGGCAGGAGAACCGGCTCTACCGGAACAACGGCGACGGGACGTTCGTCGACGTCGCCCCCTCGCTCGGCGTGACCGGGCCGATCAACGGCTTCGCCTGCTGGTTCTGGGACTACGACAACGACGGCCGGCCCGACATCTGGGTCAACCCGTTCGACGCCTCGCTCTCGGAGGTGATCGCCGACCAGGTCGGCAGGCCCCGGGGCGGCTCGCGCCCGTGCCTCTACCGGAACCTCGGCCCGGAGGGCTTCCGCGACGTCGCGCCCGAGGTCGGGGCCGACCGGGTGGTCCTGCCGATGGGGGCGAACTTCGGCGACCTGGACAACGACGGCTTCCTCGACGTCTACCTCGCGACCGGCAAGCCGGATTACTCGGCCCTGATGCCCAACCTGATGTTCCGGAACGTCGAGGGGCGACGGTTCGAGGACGTCACCGCGACGACCGGCACCGGCCACCTCCAGAAGGGGCACGGCGTCGCCTTCGCCGACTGGGACCGCGACGGGGACGCCGACCTCTTCGTCGACTCCGGGGGCGCCTCGCCCGGCGACAAGGCCCACAACCTGCTCTTCCAGAACCCCGGCCACGGGAACCACTGGCTGACCGTGAAGCTCGTGGGCACGAAGACCAATCGGGGGGCCATCGGCGCGAAGATCCGGGTCGACCTGCCCGCCGAGGGCGGCCGGACCGTCTCCCGCCACCGGACCATCGGCTCCGGGGGGAGCTTCGGCGGCAACCCCCTGGCCTGCACGATCGGCCTGGGGGCCGCCCGATCCGTCGCCACCCTGGAAGTCGACTGGCCGACCAGCCGGACCCATCAGACCTTCCGCGACGTCCCCGTCGACCGCTCGATCGAGATCACCGAGGGCCAGGACGGCTTCCGGACC
>JAJYDH010000719.1 GCA_021777685.1 Planctomycetota bacterium
CTCCTGGGCTACTTCAACAGTCTCCGGGAGCTGGGCGGTAGCCGGCGGATCGTCGAGGACGAGGTGAACACCCGGCTCACCGGCTACGCGGCCCGCCGCCGGGTCGGCCAGGCCGAGGGCTCGTTCGCGAATCGGTCGATCGCCTACGAGGTCGTCGAGCTGACCTCGCGGGTGAACACCGCCAAGGTCGCCGAAGCGAAGCGGAAGCTCGCGCTCGCGTTTCACGAGAATGACAAGGTGGACGTCGCGATCGCCACCAACATGATCTCCGTCGGCCTGGACATCACCAGGCTCGGGCTGATGGTCGTCAACGGCCAGCCCAAGACCTGCGCCGAGTACATTCAGGCGACCAGTCGCGTCGGCCGGGATGTCGAGAAGCCCGGCCTGATCGTGACCCTGCTCAACATCCACAAGCCCCGCGACCGGTCGCATTACGAGCGGTTCGCCGCGTTCCACGAGTCGTTCTACCGGAGCGTCGAGGCCACGAGCGTGACGCCGTTCTCGCCCCGGGCCCTCGACCGGGGCCTGGCGGGGACCCTGGTCGCGCTGGCCCGCCTTGGCCACGCGCCGATGACGCCGCCGAAGGGAGCGTCGGAGATCCTCCACGAGCGTTCCCGACTCGACTTCGCCGCCAAGGTGCTGGCGAACCGGGCCCGCACCCACGCGCTCGTCGAGGCACCCCGGGCTGAGGCCCTCCGACAACGCGTCCTCGACCGGTCGAACGACTTGCTCGACGAATGGGAATACATCGCCAACGACCTCCGGAACAAGTCCGTGGAATTGCAATATCAGCGTGAAGTCGGGGCTGCCCAGCCGTTGCTCCGGGATTTCCTCGACCCGGAACTCAACAGTCTGCCGCCGAGGCACCAGAAGTTCCGGGCCAATCGCTCGATGCGCGACGTCGAGCCGAGCGTGAACGTCTGGATGAGGACCCTCGAGGACATCGAGATCGAGGAGGACCGGGAATGAGCGCCCCGCGAGCCAAGAAGCGGCCCCACGGCCAGATCCGCCGGAGCCAGGTCGTGACGATCTTCGGCCCTGGTTCCCTCCTCGACCTGCCGAACCACTCCGCGATTGTCGGCGGCCTCGATCACTGGTTCAACACCGGCGAGGAGGTCCACGAGCCTCGGCTGATCGAGAAACTGCGGCGGGTCCTCGACACGCCCCTGCTGACGCTCCATGCGCCCCCGCCCGACATCGAAGATCCGGCCGGCACGACGCAGACCGGGATCACCGCCTGGCAGTTCCCCGAATGGTTCATCACCCAGGATGCCCGGACCCTCGCCGGGGGGACGACCCGGACCCGCCGGCTCGTCCACCGCCAGGCCCTGACGAAGTCGAGGTTCATCGATGAGGATCGCCGGCCCCAGCCGGTCGTCCCGATCCGCTTCGTCCGGGCCTGCATCCGGGGCCACATCGGTGATATCAACTGGAGACATTTCGTCCACGCGGAGGATAAGCCGTGTGTCGTCCCGATCCTCTGGCTCGACGAACGGGGGACGAGCGGCGACCTGTCCGAGGTCTGGGTCCGCTGCGAATGCGGCCAGAACCGCCAGATCGCCGAGGCCACCAGGACCGATCAGAGACCCCTGGGGACCTGCGACGGGGCGCGACCGTGGCTCGGCAAATACGCGAGCGAAAGTTGCGATCAGCCAAACCGCTTGCTGGTTCGCACGGCCAGCAACGCCTACTTCTCGCAGACGATGAGCGTCATCTCGCTGCCCGACAAGGATGAGGCGCTCGGGAAGGCCGTCGATCAGGTCTGGGAGCACTACCTCAAGCATATCGAAGACATCGAAGACCTTCGCTACGAGCGAAGGAAAAAGCCCCCCGTGCAGGCGGCCCTCCAGGGCTATGAGGACGAGGAGGTGTTCGCCGAGATCAGCCGTCGCAAGGGCGGACCGGTCCAGGCCGAGGAGAAGACGGTCAAGGAGGCCGAGATCGAGATCCTGATCTCCTGCGAGGATGAGGTCGGCAACGACCGGCCGGACGGCGACTTCTTCGCGAAGGCGCTGGTCGACCTCGACCGGACCGGCTCCTGGATGAACGCCGTCGAGCGTGTCGTGCTGGTCCATCGGCTTCGGGAAGTCATCGCTCAGGTCGGATTCACGCGATTCGAGTCCTCCGCCCCCGACGTCAACGGCGAACTCGAGATGGGCGTCTCCCGGGCTTCCCTGGCCCGCGAGGTCTCCTGGCTCCCGGCGGTCGAGAACCGCGGCGAGGGGATCTTCTTGCAATTCTCGACGGCCGCGATCGAGGAGTGGAATCGCCGACCGAAGGTACTGGCCCGGGGCCGCGAGCTGCTCGCGGGGTTCGAGTGCTGGAAGAAGGATCACGACAACAGCAAGCGGGAACTACCCAAGCTCCCGTACATCATGCTCCACTCGCTGTCCCATCTGCTGATCACCGCCGTCTCGCTGGAGTGCGGCTATCCGGCCAGCTCGATCCGCGAGCGGGTCTATTCGGGCCCCTCCGGCCACGGGATCCTGCTTTACACCGGATCACCCGACGCCGAAGGCACGCTATGTAAACATTATT
>JAJYDH010000160.1 GCA_021777685.1 Planctomycetota bacterium
GCTTCCAGACATTCATCCCCCTGGCCTTCCACCCACACAAGTCGCGGATGGACGAGATCCCGAAGCCCTCGGGCGTGATGGACCTCAAGACCATGGCCATCAGCCGGCTGATGCTCGACAACTTCCCGCACATCAAGGCCTACTGGATCATGCTGGGGATCAAGACCGCGCAGGTCGCCCTGGCCTTCGGCGCCGACGACATCGACGGGACGGTCGTCCACGAGACCATCTACCACGAGGCCGGCGCCGAGACGCCCCAGGAGATCACCGTCAACGAGATCCGCCGCCTCATCACCGAGGCCGGCCGGGTCCCCGTCGAGCGCGACACCCTCTACCACAAGGTCGAGCGCGACGGCGCCCGCTGGACCAGCGGCGAGGCGATCAAGGTCGCGGCGCTGGCGGGGTGAGCTAGCCTTGGCCTTTCGCATCACGATCACTGAGGAGGCTGAAGGGCAGATGCGGGCCCTGACCGCCCGGGAACGTCGGACCCTGGAAACCGCCATCTCTGCTCGGCTCACAGACCAGCCGACGACCCCGGCGAAGGCCATCAAACGCCTCAGGCCGAATCCTCCGGCCGAGTTCGAGCTACGAGCGGGCAATCTTCGCGTCCTCTACAACGTAGAAGAGGAAGAAGTGGTCCTCCTGATCGTCGGGCGGAAGGTCGGAGACACCTTGATCGTGGGAGGCGAAGAGTTTCATGGGCATCAAGCTGATCCCCCTGAGTCGACTGGAGGCGGACCTACGGGGGACGCTCAATGAATGTCTCGACTCGGGCCAATCCTTGGTGATCGAACTGCCCGACCATCGCCTCGTTTCGATCCAGGCCCTGGAACCGACGGACGACGATCCCTTGGTCGACGACCTGCTCCGGTCGAACCATTCGTTTTGTGCTCTCGTGGAGAAGTCCAAGGCGAGCCCGCGCCGTCCTTTCCTGAGCGGGTCTGACGCCTGATCGAATTTTCACCATTCGGAGACGATCAAGGTCTCTTCGCCGCCGCTATTCGCCTTGATCCGGATCGCGACCGGTGATATTGTCCCGCCCACACCTGGGTCGGCGAGATGTTGGGTCGCGTCTCTCGGTCGGCGATAATGGTGGAGAAACCATGAACAGGTTCGATCTCGATCATCCGATGTACGTGCACTTGATCGCGGAACCGACGAGCTTCGGCGTCCCGTCGGCGTCCGTCCTCCGGAAGACCTTCCCGGCCTCGGCGGACCTCTACAAGAGTTCGGCCCTTGAGGTCATCGAGACGGTGGAGTATCCGGCCGCCGTCTGGTCGATCTCGGACGAGACGCTCGACGCGATGCGGCGGGAGTCGCCCCACTTCCGACTGCTCATCGAGGTCGGAACCTTCGTCGGGCAGGGCGTCCTGGCGATCAGCCGGTATTTCGCCGCCAACAAGATCGAATGCCCGATCGTGACGGTCGACACCTATGCCGGGACGATGCTGATCGACGTGGGGATGCACGAGAACAAGCTCGGCTTCATCCGCTACTTCGACCGGCACGTCCTGGGGACCATGTTCACCAAGCAGGGCCTGGGCGACACGACCCACCCGGTCCACGCGAACGGCCGCGACTTCCTCCGGAAGTTCTACTACCTGGGCATGAAGGCCTCCCACATCTATCTGGACGCCTCTCACGAATATCTCGACACCTACGAAGAGCTGAAGCTCGCCTGGGAATGCATCGAGGAGGGCGGCGTGCTCTGCGGCGACGATTACAACTGGCCGACCGTCAAGGCCGCCGTCGACCGCTTCTGCTTCGAGCGCCGGCTCCTCTACACCGTCACCCGGGGCTCCACCCACGGCGACATCACCGCCCTCCAATGGGTGATCGCGGCCAAGAACAGCGGCTTCCGACACGACGACCACTTCCACGAGAAGAAGGCCATCGCCTGATCGACCGGCTCGCGGGTGCCGGCCGGTTTGAACGACAAGAAGGCCGGGATCGCGGGGAGGATGAGTTGCCTCATCCTCCCCGCGATCCCGGCCTCTTCACGTTTGTATCGGCGATCTGAAATCTGTGATCTCAAATTTCAGATCGCTCAATCCTGATGCAAGGACTCCCGATCGGAGACCTGGAATCCCAGGTCTCCGATCGGGAGTCGGATCAGCGGCTGACGCCCTGCGGCTTGCGGCGGTTCTTCAGTGGGCCGCCTCCGCCGCCACCGTAGCTGCTACCGCCGCCACCATGATTGCCACCGCCACCACCGCCATTGCGGCGAGGGGGGTGGAACGGCCGGCCGCCTCGGGCCGGGCCTCGACGGCCTCCCGGGGCGGGGCGCTGGGGACGGAAGAAGGGGCGGGGCGGGGCGGGGATGCCGTCGACCGCGTCGGCTTCCAGCTCGCGGGTGATGGCCCGCTCGATCTGGTCGAGGATCTTGGCCTGGTCGGGGCAGACCAGCGAGAACGCCGCGCCGTCGGAGCCCATCCGGCCGGTCCGGCCGATCCGGTGGACGTAGTGCTCGGGGTCCTCGGGCAGGTCGAAATTGATGACGTGGGTCACGCCCCGGACGTCGATCCCCCGGCCGACGACGTCGGTCGCGACCAGGATCGAGAGCCGGCCGAGCCGGAAACCCTGGAGGACCCGGTTGCGCTGGGCCTGGCTCAGGTTGCCGTGCATCGTGTCGGCCTTGAACCCCTCCTGGCGGAGGAGCATCCCGACGCGGTCGGCCCCGCGCTTGGTCCGGCAGAAGACGATGGCGCGGGGCGGCTCCTCGCGGCGGATCAGGCCGATGAGCAGGTCGAACTTGCGGTCGGCCTGGACCATCAGATACGACTGCTTGATCGCCGGGATCGTCGCGTCTTCATTCTCGTGGATGAGGCGGACGTCCACCGGGTCGGTCAGGTAGGTGTTGGCCAGCTCGCGGACTTCCTTCGGCATGGTGGCCGAGAGGAGCAGGGTCTGGCGGCCTTCCTGCGGGACGGACCGGAGGATCTCCTCGACGGCGGGCCGGAACCCGATGTCGAGCATCTGGTCGGCCTCGTCGAGGACCACGATCTTGACCTTGTCGAGGCGGATGGCGTGGCGGGCCATCAGGTCCATCAGGCGGCCGGGGGTGGCGACCACCACCTGGCACCCTTGGCCGAGCATCCGCTGCTGGCGGACGATCGACTCGCCGCCGACCACGGCCACGGCGTAGGTCCGCCGGCCGTAGGAAAGTCGTTCGAACTCGCGGCCGATCTGGGTGACCAGCTCGCGGGTCGGCGCCAGGATCAGGGCCTGCGGCCTCCGCTCCCGCTCGTCGACCTTCTCCAGGATCGGCAGCAGGAACGCCGCCGTCTTGCCCGTCCCGGTCGGGGCATTGCCCAGGCAATCTCGCCCCGCCAGGGCGGCGGGGATCAGGCCGGCCTGGATCGGGCTCGGCGCCTTGAAGCCGGCGCGATCCAGCGATCGCAGGCTGATCTCGCCCAGGCCCATGCCCGCGAAGGTCGGCCCGTCGGCCTCGGTCGTGATCTCGATCTCGTTCTCGGTCGGCATCGTCTCTTCGGTCGTCGTCTGCAAACTCAGCTCCTTGATGACCCCGACTTGCGGCGCGGACGGGACGACACGATCGGGTCGGTCGTCCGATGCTCGGACGCGGCTTCCATACTGTGTCGGCCTTGTCGCGCCACAATGGGTCCGGGCCGGTCGAGAGACCGACATCGGGAGGAACCGAAAGCGCAAAGAGACCAACGAGGCAGGTGAAACGCGAAAGGCGTGGGTAGCTCGGCCTCAAGCCGGTGGGGTTCGATCGCTAATGTCTTGAGTCAATCCTGCACGAATATTGTACCACGCCGTCAAGTGCCGGCGAACCTCAACTTCGCCCCGAAATCGGAAATTCTCCGAGATTCGCGGCGTTTTCGGATATTCGTCCGGGACGAGCGGAATGTTCGGCCCGGAGCCGGGCTGGCCCCCGTAAAGATAAGGAGAAGGAGGAGGGAGGCCACTCGCCGCGGGCTTTCGGCTGCCCGGCGAACCCTCCTCGGGCCACGCAAAGTCCACAACGCGAACGGGATGAATCACATGGGACGCTCCACCGGTCGGGAAGACCTCGACGTCGCGGCCTCGCCGCCTCCGCCCCTCCCGGCCGAGGCCCAGCCCGAGCCCGAGACCGAGCCGGCCGTCGAGGACGAGTTGGGGCTCCTCGGCCGCCGCGACGTGCCTCGGGACGAGGGGCTCGACCTCCCCGCCGAGCCGGAAGATTACTTCTCGCCCGACCCCCATCATCCCCGTCGCGAGCTGCTCTGACCCGCGATCGAGGGCCCTGGCCGTCCCGGCAGGACGATCCGGGCACCGAGATTGCATGATCAAGCGGGCGGGGGCGACCCTTCGGCGGGAGTGACCGCCCGGCCGCCCTTCCTCCCCCGATGTCTTGGACCCCCGCGCGGCGGCCGAGGGACATGTCATGGGAACCCGCTCCGATCCCGATATCGATCGCCCGGCCGACCCCGATGGCGAGGACCGAATCCCGGAAGGCCAGCCTCCTCCGAAACCCGCCGACGAACCTCGGCTCCGGGGCCTCGACCGGCATCCGGACCTCTTCAATCAGGCGTCCCCGCGCCGGCCCGAGGGGTACCTCATCTTCCATCAGGCCCACGGCACTTGACGGGCGAATCGAGAGGTCGGACCGCCGGATTTCCGGGGGACCGGCCTCTCTCCGCGCCTACAGTTCGGCCGGCCCGTCGGGCTTCAACGTGGTGTGGTATCGGCTGTAGCCGAAGTAGATCAACAGCCCGAGCCCTAGCCAGGCCACGAGCCTGATCCAGTTGTCCGGCCCGAGCGAGAACATCAGGCCGCCGTTGACCAGGATGCCCAGCGCCGCCACGACCGGCAGGGCGGGGACCCGGAACGGCCGGGGGATCTCCGGGCTCCTGTACCTCAAGATCCAGACTGCCGCGCAGACGACCAGGAACGCGAACAGGGTCCCCACGCTCACCAGGTCGGCCAGGAAGGTCAGCGGGACCGTCGCCGAGATCAGGCCGACCGTCAGGCCGATCAGGATCGTCGATTTCCACGGCGTCAGGAACCTCGGGTGGATCGCGGCGAAGAACCCTTGCGGGAGCATCCCGTCGCGGGCCATCGCCAGCAAGACCCGCGGCTGGCTCAAAGTCCCTACCAGCAAAGAACTTGTGATCCCCGCCAGGATCGCCACGGTGATCAGCCCGGAGGCCCAGGTGGTCCCGTGCCGCTGGAAGGCCGAGGCGATCGGCGCGTCGGGATCGATCTCCCCATACGGCACCATCCCCGTCAGGATTCCCGCCACGGCGATGTAGAGGACGGTGCAGATCAAAAGCGAACCCAGGATGCCGATCGCCAGGTCACGCCGGGGGTTCCTGGCCTCCTCGGCGTGGGTCGAGATCGAGTCGAACCCGATGTAGGCAAAGAAGATATGCGCCGCGCCCAGCGGGATGCCCTTCCAGCCGTGGTCCTTGTGGAGGAACGGCGTCCAGTTCTTCGGCTCGACGTAGGTCGTCCCCAGGCCGATCACCAGCAGGATCACCGAGAGGTTTAACAGGACCATCCACGCGTTGAACGTCGCGCTCTCGCGGACCCCGACGACCAGGATGACGGTGATCGCCAGCATGATCAGCAGCGCCGGGATGTTGGCGTAAGCCTGGACGTGTCCGAGAGATCCGTCGGCTAGCCGGACGGCGACCTTGTTCCAGACGAACCGGTGCGACTCGACGTCGAAATCCCACGGCGAGTTGAGCCAACGGGGGTCGATCGCCCGATGGAACTGGTTCCGGAAGAGGGCGTCGAGGTACTTCGACCACCCGACCGCCACGGCCGACGACCCGATCGCGTACTCCAGGACCAGGTCCCAGCCGATGACCCAGGCGACCAGTTCGCCGAGCGTGGCATAGGCATACGTGTACGCACTCCCGGCCACCGGGACCATGCTGGCCAGCTCGGAATAGCAGAGGGCCGCGAACCCGCAGCCGATCCCGGCCAAAAGGAATGAGAGGACCAGCGACGGCCCCGCGTCGTTCCGGGCCGCCTGCCCGGTCAGGACGAAGATCCCCGCGCCGATGGTCGCCCCAACTCCCAGAGCCGTCAGGGCCACCGGCCCCAGGACCCGGTGCAACCGCTCCCCGCCTTCCATCTCCTTGAGCAGAGTCTCGATCGGCTTCCGCGCGAACGGGTCGGAAGGTCGTCGTCCCATCCTGGTCCTTTCCTGAGGTCGGTCGGCGTCGGTCCCGAGGGACCCCAGGGTACGATAACGGCCGTCCCGGGCAAAGCCACCCTGCGCCAAGGTGAACCCAACGGCCGTCCTCGCAGTTTTCCAATGCGAACCCAACCTCGCGGCAAGTCAAACCGGGATCACGACTTGAGCCAGGATGTCCGGGACAGGTGACGGCGACCCGGACCCCGCTTCGCACCAAAGCTCGACGGAAACTCGCAGCCAGGGAACCCAATGACCGAGCACACGAAGCCAAAGAACCTAACCTCCAAAAACTCGAAGCCAACGTGGGCGCTCGCACGGTAAAACTCGAAGCCAACGGTGCCTCTCCCGATGAGCGGGCCGACGAGGCCCGCTCCAGGACATTACTATCGTGAAATTGCCCGACGCTTAACCGGGTTTCCGGCCGGGTCGTCTCGATGAGCCTTGATCCGGGCGGGGCCTCGAACTTGGCCGGACAAAGCACGCCCAAAGCGCCTTGAAAATCCCGAATATCGGCCGGTCACGACCCGATTTCCGGCCGAAATAGGTCGATAAAGGGCCCATTTCGGGGTAATCAATGCGATCCAAATCGCACTTTGCAAGGCAAACCTTGCTGTCTGGATGGGTTAAACATCATCGATCGGGAAGTTTAGGTGTTTTGGGGACTTCACCGAAGCGACCCGTGATGGCAACGTGCCATCCCCGAGACCTGTCGAGGGGATCGCGGGAGACGCGGAGGCTCGCGGAGAATTCGGGTCATATCAACGATGCCGCAAGCGCGGCCGAGTTGAGCGGTCTCGGGGATTCAGGCGGAAGAGCACCGATGACCGCCTCGCTCGGCCCCTCTCCGTGAATCTCCGCGTCCTCGCCGAAGGATCCCGTCAGTTCGCGGTCATTTCCCGCCCGATCCTGGCGCGGCGGCGGGGGGGCGTTGAGGCCGATCAGGGCCTTCGCCTCCCGGAAGGCGAGCCAGAGGACCAGGTCGTCGTGGTCGGCGCCGTCGACGAGCGGGTACTGGCCGTCGGCCGGCGGCGGTCTCAGCCTCGCGGCAGTCTCGGTCGCGAGGCTCCGAGCCTCGTCGCCCAGGCCCCGGCGATGCACGCACATGGCGCGGTCGAACGCCGACTCAGATCCGCTCGGCGGGGTTGATGACCCGTTGCCAGCGTGCCGGGACGGTGTCCCATGCGGCCTGGTAGGTGGCTTCCAGAGGGACCAGGATGTAGAACCCCGGGGCCAGAAAGAGGGGCATGTCGGGCAAGACGTCCCCGACGGCGACCGTCTCGATGAAGGCTCTCGTGGAGAGTTCCGCTTCATAAGCGACCAGGGTGAGCGGCTTTTCCGGGGGCAGTTCAAACGGCTCGTCCGTGAATTGTTCCCAGATGGCCGAGTGGATGCCGTTCGGGTCGCGGCGGCCGGGGGGAAATGGGTCGAGCAGGAGCAGATGAATCCGATGGTCGATCAACTCGCAGGCCTTCTGCACGAAGGCCCGGAACGCGTGGGCGTTGTTCTTGTTCCCCGGCGAGACGATCTCGATCATGGCGACGATGCGATCCCCGCTGACATGCCGGACCGCCACCAGGCTCTTGCGGCGCTGTTTGAACTCGCCGGGGAGTTCGGCGGAGAAGGTCGTCCTGGGGCGTGCCCGGGTCGCGATCCCGCCGCCGTCGGGGGCGGGGGCGGGGGTGATGGCCTGGTCTTGCAAGGTCAACACATCCGGCCCGAAGCCGGCGGCCACTTGCTCCGCCATGGCATAGTAATCGGGCGGCAGCAACCCTCGGTTGAGCGCGCGTTTGATTTCCGAGATCCACTCGTGGTGGAAATCGTGATAAATCCCCGCTTCCACGCGGGTCCAGTCGTGAATCGGCATGGCCCACCTCCCGCCGAGATTGTACCAGGTCGGCCTCGCGACTTCTCCCGCGGGGGCGGGACGACATCCGCCGGAGACTTCGCATCACCCCCGGTCATCTCCCGTCGGGCTTCGGCGCGGCGGCCGGTGTCGCGTCGAACCCGATCAGGGCCTTCGCCTCCTTGTAGGCCAGCCAGAGGATCAGGTCGTCGTGGTCGGCCCCGCCGGCCAGCGGGTTCTTGTCGTCGGCCGGCAGGGGCTTCATCGTCGCCGCGGCCTCGGCCGCGAGCTTGCGGGCCTCGTCGATCCGGCCCCGGCGGTGCAGGCTCATGGCGCGGTAGAACGCCGCGGTCCCCGCCACCGCGGGGATACCCTTGCCGGCCTCGGCCGCGGCGAGCAGGGCCGCGTCGCAGGCCGGGTCGTCGCCGGCGCGGTAGGCCGCCATCCCCAGCGCGAGCAGCCTCCACGGCCGACGCTTCACCTCGTCGCCGGGCTTCGCCGCCGTGCGGCCGAGGGCGAGGGCCTCGTCGAGTTCCGCCCGGTCCGGGGCCGGGAGGATGCTGCTCAGCTTTGCGATGAACTCCGCCATGACCACGTCGTCGGTCCCCCTGGCGAGCGCCAGGGCCCGCCGGCGGACGGCGGCGAACTCCTCCGGCTGCCCGAGCCAGGCCCGCAACGCGGCATTCTTCAGGGAGGCGAGCAAGTCCCGCGGATCGGAGGCGAAAGACATCTCCAGGAGGTGGAGCGCCTCGGGCGTGCGACCGACGTCCATCAAGGCTTGGGCCAGGTTGTGCAGGCTCCCGCGCATCAAGGGGTAGCCCTCGCCTGGCCTGGCCTTCCGCAGCGCCAGCATCTCCTCGTAGAGCTTGAGGGCCTCGGCGTGCCGGCCCAGGGCGGAGTAGCCCTCGGCCAGGTTGCCCATGCTCGCCAGCGTGGCGGGGTGATCGGCGCCGAGCCTGGCCTTCTGCCGCGCCAGATCCTCCTCGTAGAGCTTGAGGGCCTCGGCCGGCCGGCCCAGGTAGGAGTAGCCCTCGGCCACGCGGTCCAGGCTCGTGCGCGTGTCGGGGTGGTCGGGGCCGAGCCTGGCCTTCCTCAACGCCAGCACCTCCTCGTAGAGCTTGAGGGCCTCGGCGTGCCGGCGCAGATCATGGTAGTTGTTGGCCAGGTTGTTCATGCTGACGAGCGTGTCGGGGTCGTCGGGGCCGCGCCTGGCCTTCTTCAACGCCAGCGCCTCCTCGTTGAGCTTGAGGGCCTCGGCGTGCCGGCCCAGGGCGGAATAGCTGTTGGCCAGGCTGTTCATGCTCCAGAGCGTGTTGGGGTGGTCGGGGCCGAGCATCCGTCGATAGATCGACAGGGCCGCCTCGTATTGCTCCCGCGCGACCTCGTGCTTGCCCAGATCAGAGAAGGTAGTCCCGATCGACCGGCGCAGCCGGGCCTCGGTCAGCGGTCTGTCCGGGAAGCCCTTCTCGATCGCCGGCAGGGCGGCCGTGATCGCGTCGGCCAGCTTTACGTCGTATAGCCCAGGCCACCGTGCTGCCCCTTCGGGCGCGCCGCGGCGAAGACCTTGCTCTCGACGAAGCGGAGCACGTCCTCGACCGTCTCCTTCGCCTTCCGCTCCTCCTCGGCCGCCGCGACGGCCTTCTTCTCATTCTCCTCGGCCAGCCTCTTCTTGTCCTGGGCGTCGAGCCTGGCCAGGCGCTCGCCCTCGGCCGCCGCGACGGCCTTCTTCTCATGCTCCTGGGCGTCGAGCCTGGCCAGGCGCTCCGCGTCGGCCGCCCGCCGGGCCTCGAAGAGGCCCCAGGTCGTCCCCGCCACGCCCGCCACCAGCGCCAGCAGGACCAGGCTCGCGGCGATCACGCCCGCCCGGTGCTTGCGGACGAACTTCCGCAGCCGATACGACCGGCTCGGCGGCGCGGCCAGCACGGGTTCCGAGGCCAGGTGCCGGAGGATGTCGGCCCCGAGGCCGTTGGCCGTCTCGTACCGCCGGGTCCGGTCCTTCTCCAGTGCCTTCATCACGATCCAGTCGAGGTCCCCCCGCAGTGCTCGCTTGAGGTGATCGGGATCGACCGCGCGATTGGCCGCGATGCTGGGCAGGGCGTCGGCCGTGCTGACCTTGGTGCTGGGCTTCGACGGGTCGACCTCGCGGACCATCCGCAGCATCTCCAGCAGCGCCCCGCGCTTGAACTGCGAGGCGTCCAGCGGCGGCGAGCCGGCCAGCAGCTCGTAGAGGATCACGCCCAGGGCGTAGACGTCGGTCCGGGTGTCGATGTCCATCGAGGACGGGTCGGCCTGCTCGGGGCTCATGTAGGTCGGCGTGCCGACGATCGCCCCGGTGTCGCCGAGGGAGTGGTCGGTCAGGTTCGCCTCGGTCGCCTTGGCCACGCCGAAGTCGATCACCTTGGGCGTGGGCCGGCCGTCGACCTCGGTGACCATGACGTTGGAGGGCTTGAGGTCGCGGTGGATGACCCCCTTCTGGTGCGCGTGCTGGACGGCCTGGCAGACGGCGACGAAGAGTTGGAGCCGGGCGTCGACCGGCAGCCGGAGGCGGTCGCAGTAGTCGGTGATCGGGACGCCGTCGACCAGCTCCATCACGAAGAACGGCTGATGGGCCTCGGTGGCGCCGCCGTCGTAGACGCGGGCGATGTTGGGGTGGTCCATCATCGCCAGGGCCTGGCGTTCGGCGTCGAACCGGGCCAGGACCGAACGCGAGTCCATGCCGACCTTGATCAGCTTCAGGGCCACCTGGCGTTTGACGGGCTGGGATTGCTCGGCCCGGTAGACCGTACCCATGCCGCCCTCGCCGAGGACTTCGAGCAGGGTGTACCGCCCGGCGATGACCCGACCGGGGACGAAGGCCACAGGGCGGCCGGCCGGCGGGGTGCCCGCGAGCGTGGGGTCGTCGCCGTCGGGCCGATGCTCTCCGGTCACCAGCTCCGAGGGCGGAGTGCCCTCCGGGGCGCCCGCGCCGGTCGCCTGCTGGGTGGAGGCCAGATCGCGTTCGACTGCGGCGGTGGCGTCGGCCTCCAGGAACCGGCCGGCCCCGTCATGGGCGGCCAGCAGCGCCTCGACCCGTAGTCGGAGCGGGGCGTCGTCGCCGCAGGCGGCGTCGAGGTAGGCGGCCCGCTCGGCCGGGTCGGTCCGTTCGAGGGCCTCGGCGAAGACGGTCATCAATCCAGGGTCGTGGTCGGACATGGCCTCACCTCCGGGTCGGGGTTCTCTCCCACAATGCCCCGTCCGGATCTGGAGTGCGCCGCGGAATTCGAAATGTTCTTCGAATCACCCGCCGCCCAGGGCGTCGGCGAGCCAGGCGCGGGCGAAGGCCCATTGCCGGTCGGCGGTCCGGCGGGGGAGGCCCAGGGACTCGGCCGCCTCGCCCAGCGTCATCCCCGCGAAGAACCGCAGCTTCACCAGCTCGGCGGCGACGGGGAACTCCTCCGCCAGGCGGTCGAGGGCGTCGTCGAGCTGGAGGAGGTCGCGGTCGGGGGCCGCGGCCGGGTTCGTGAGGCGGTCGAGGTCGACCCGGGTCCGCCCGCCGCCCCGCTTGAGCCGGTCCCGGTCGCGGGCGTGATTGACCAGGACCCGCCGCATCGCCTCGGCCGCCGCGGCGAAGAAGTGCCCCCGCCCCTCGAAGTGCTGGCCGCCGACCAGCCGGAGGTAGGCCTCGTGCACCAGCGCGGTGGCGTCGAGCGTGTGCCCGGGTCCCTCCGAGGCCATCCTCGCGGAGGCGAGCTTCCGCAACTCGTCGTAGACGAGCGGGAGCAGCTCGGCCGCCGCGTGGCGGTCGCCGGCCGCGGCGGCGTCGAGGAGCTGGGTGATCTCGGACATCGGCCCGATTCTAACGCCTGCATCGTCGCGCGAACATGGAGTTGAGCCGGTACTCCCGCACCCGTCGGCGGCTACCGGGCCTTTTCGAGCGGGTCGAGGTCGCGGACGGTGATGAGGCGGTTGCCCAGGGCCTCGTCGAAGTGGACGTCGCCCCGGACGCCGACCTTTCGGGCGAGGAACCGGCCGGCGGGGATGCCGGGCGGGATGGCCAGGTAGGCGATCGGCCGTCCTTCGGGGCCGATCAGGGCGTGGACCCTCTGCCCGTCGTGCTCGCGGGAGGACGCCTGGAGCAGCCCCTTGGCGTCGTAGGCCCGGTCGGTGAACGTCCGCGCCTCGGCGAGCTTCTGC
>JAJYDH010000161.1 GCA_021777685.1 Planctomycetota bacterium
AGGGCGACCGTCCGACGGCAAGCGGTCGGACGGTCGCCCTTCCAGGGCTTATTGGATTCGTGGGACGCCGGGGACCCAGGGTTTCACCCTGGGCTAAGGACGGTCGCCCCTCCGGGGCTGCCAGAGATCGGAGAAGTCAGCGAGAGTTATGGGGAATGCGGAACGCGGAGCGTGGGGACGAGTGCCGCGGCTCCCGGCCCTATCCGAATTCGAGAGGGACCCCAGTCCCGGGTCCCATCGGCACTTCGCGATGGGACGAGATGGGGTGCGGTCTCCCGCCGAGGGCCCGGCAGCGACCGGGCGCTCCCGGATCTCGCGTCGCTCCCGGGGCTCCGACCCGGCCGATTTTCGCGTTTTCGGGAGAAAGTGTGTTCGAACCCCCCCATCGGGCCTGAATGTTAAAGGGAAACCGGCACCCGCCTCCGCTCGCCCGAACACCCGAGGACCGAACCCATGCCGACCAGCGAAGCCCGCATCAAGGCCAACCGAGAGAACGCCGCGCGCAGCACGGGGCCGAGGACGCCCGAGGGCAAGGAACGCTCCCGGGCCAACGCCCTCAAGCACGGCCTGACCGGCGAAGGGGTCGTCCTGACCCCCGAGGTCGCCGGCGAGGTCGAGCGGAAGACGACGGCCTTCGAGGCCAGCTTCCGCCCCGACGACGAGGCCGGCCGCGTCCTGATCCGCCGCGCCGCCGTCTGCGCCGTCCGGATGGAACGCGCCGTCGTCCAGGAGACCGCCGCGCTCTCCCTGCGGGTCGAGAAGGCCCGCGCCGAGGCCGAGGCCAACGGCGAGGACCCCGAAGAGGCCGGCAACCTCGCCCTCTTCGACCCCTCCAGGGAAGCCGGCCTGGCGAGGAAGTACGAGGCCGCCGCCGAGCGAGGCTTCTTCCGCGCCATCAAGGAGTTCCGCCAGCTCAAGAAGTCGGCCCACGCCCCCTCGCCGGCCCTGGCCGAGGCCGCCGCGGCCCGGAAGTCGATCGAGCAATTGGGTTCGTTCTTGACCGCCGAGGCGAAGGCCCCGAGCCCGGTCAAGGCCCCCGCCCCGGTGCCGGTCCCGGCCCCGAAGCCCTCGCCGGCGCCCGTCAAGACGGCCTTCCCGGCCTGGAAGCCGGCCTTCGAGGGGTCGGTCGACATCCCGATCACCATCGGCCGGCCCCGCTGACCGGCCTCCCGGCCGATTCCTCGGCCCTCCTCGCCCTCGGGCGTCCGCCCGCTTGTGGAAGGTCCGCGCCCGGATTACGATCGACGTTCCAATCCGTAATCTTTCGGGGCAGATCGAGGGGCGGAGCATGGCCATCACGCTGACGGTCCGCGACGAGACCATGTCGGGCGGGGTCTCGGGCGAGCATTCCCTGACCCTGCCCGAGGAACGGACGACCGCCCGCGAGCTGATCCGGGGCCGGGTCTACCAGGAGGTCCAGGACTACAACCTCAGGCAGGCCGGGCCGTTCGTCGGGCTCGTCCGGCCCGAGGGGGCCGAGGCGACGCTCAACGGGCCGGCGTCGAGGGCGAAGTTCCGGCCGGTCGACTGGAAGAAGCAGTTCGCCCGCGCCGTCGAGGCGTTCGAGGCCAACCAGGTCCTCCTGCTGGTCGACGACCGGCAGGTCGAGTCGCTCGACGAGGAGGTGACGCTCCGCGAGGGTTCGGTGGCGACGTTCCTGAGGCTGACCCTGCTGGTGGGCGGCTGATCCGAGTCGAGGCGATCCGGGGGCCGGGCGATGGCGAAGAAGAAGGCGTTGGCCGGCGTGTCGGCGGGCGGGCCGCTGGAGGCCCTCCTCGTGTACTGGGCCGCCGCGCCACAGGGTTGGGCCGATCGATGGCAGGCCCTGGGCGAGGTCCCGGAGGCCCGGGCGATCCGCGATGCCGACCCCGAAAAGAAGGGGGAGATGGTCCGCGAGGCCCTCGCCGGGATCGAGGCCGGGGGGAAAGGCCCCCTCTCACGAGAGGACCTGGTCGACCTGCTGGAGGATCTCCTCCGCTGGCCGAGCCTCGGTGAGCCGGCCCTGATCGTCGCCGCCAACGACCTGGCGGCATCCCCCGAGACCCCGAGGCTGATCCGGTCGGTCTACCTCGCGACGATCGCGATCAGCCGCCTCGCCGACGATCTCGCCGAGAAGGGGGAGCTGGTCAGCCCGACGATCCGCGACGCCGCCGGCCGGCTGGCCGCCCGGATCCGTCGCGATTGCGACGCGGGGATCGCGTGGGAACGGCCGGAGACGGGCTTCCGGGAAGACGAGCGCCGGCTCTGGGCCAATTGGTTGGATCTGAACGTGACGATCGGCGTCCGCCGCTACCTCGTCGCCGGCGAGGCCTGGTCCGACGCCGCCCTGGAGGACGTCGAGGCGTTGCCGGACGGGCCGGCCCGGTCGGCCTGGGTCGACCTGTTCCGGCTCTGCCACGACTACAAGCCCTCGGAGAAGTGGCTCAAGGCGGCGCGGGGGATCGTCGGGCCGATCGGCCCGGAGGGGTTCCGCCGGGCCGTCCTCCGCTGGTTCCCGCCGGTCGACCGCCCCCGGACCGTGCCGGTCCTCGACCGCGAGCCCTGGGAGCCCGACCCCACCCACCTGATCGGCCCCGGGAATCACGGCATCCTGATGGGGCTGGTCCGGCTCTGCACCGGGCTGGACGACCGCGAGGTCGCCCGGGCCCTGGCGAAGCTGGCGGCGAGCTGCTACCGGAAGCTCCCCGGGGTCGGGCCGAGGCTGACCACGCTGGGCAACGCCTGCGTCGCGGCGCTGGGGTCGATGCCCGGCGCCGAGCCGATCGGCCAGCTCGCCGTCCTCAAGACCCGGATCAAGATCAACCCGGTCCTCAAGCAGATCGAGAAGGCGCTCGACGCCGCCGCGAGGCGAGCGGGCCTCCCGCGCGAGGCGGTCGAGGAGCTGGGCATCCCGACCTACGGGATGGAGGAGGTCGGCCGCCGCTCCGAGGCGTTCGGCGAGTACGTCGCGACCATGAGCGCCGACGGCGACACCTTCTCGATCGCCTGGCGCAAGGCCGACGGCTCGCCGCTCAAGTCCGTCCCGGCCCCGGTCAAGAAGGACCACGCCGAGGGGTGGAAGGAGCTGCAAGCCTCGGCGAAGGACGCCGCGATGATGCTCACCTCCCGGCGCGACTTCCTGGACTCGTCCTACCTCGCCCGCAAGACCTGGCCGCTGGCCGACTGGCGCGAACGATACCTCGACCACCCGCTCGTCGGCGTCATCGCCCGCCGGTTGATCTGGACCTTCGCCGAGGGGACGACGGCCCGCGACGGCCTCTACCACGAAGGCAAGCTGGTGGATCGAGCGGGCCGGCCGATCGAGCCTCCCGCCGGGTCGGCGACGGTCGCCCTCTGGCACCCGATCGGCCGGCCGGTCGAGGAGGTCATGGCCTGGCGCGACCTCCTGGAGCGGCTGGAGGTCAAGCAGCCGTTCAAGCAGGCCCACCGCGAGGTCTACCTCCTCACCGACGCCGAGCGCCGGACCGGGACCTACTCGAACCGGTTCGCCGCCCACGTCCTCAAGCAGCACCAGTTTAACGCCCTCTGCGCCGCCAGGGGTTGGAGGCACCCGCTCAGGATGGCCGTCGATGCCTCGTACCCGCCCGCGGCCCGGCAACTTCCCGAGTGGGGCCTTCGGGCCGAGTTCTGGGTCGAGTCGATCGGCGAGGAGTTCAACGAGTCCGGCGCCTTCCTCTACCTGGCCACGGATCAGGTCCGCTTCTACCCGCTCGACGCGCCGCAGGTGACCGCGCACGCCACCGGCCGAGGCTACGAGATGTGGGACAGGAGGCAGGAGGACCGGCCGCTGACCCTGGAGGACGTCCCGCCGATGGTCTTCTCGGAGATCATGCGGGACGTCGACCTCTTCGTCGGCGTGGCGAGCGTGGGCAACGACCCCAACTGGTCGGACGGCGGGCCCGGCGGCCGGCACGTCGACTACTGGCAGCGGTTCAGCTTCGGCACGCTCTCGGCCACCGCGCAGACCCGCAAGGCGGTCCTCGAACGGGTCGTCCCCCGGCTCAAGATCGCCGGCCGGTGCGAGTTCACCGACAAGTTCCTGGTCGTCCGGGGCGACCTCCGGACCTACAAGATCCACCTGGGCAGCGGCAACATCCTGATGGAGCCGAACGACCAGTACCTCTGCATCGTCCCGAAGCAGGCAGCCTCGGCCGGCCCCGGCGACAGGGTCTTCCTGCCGTTCGAGGGGGACAACGTCCTCTCGGTCATCCTGAGCAAGGCCCTGATGCTGGCCGAGGACCGGAAGATCAAGGACCCGACCATCACCTCGCAGATCGGGGGCAAGGCTTGATCGGGAAACCGCAAAGGGTCGCGTGGCCGGCCTTCCCCGGCCCGGTCTTCCGGCGAGAGCTGGGGTCGGCCGCGCGGTCGGGCTGGATCTACCTGGCCCGCGCCCTGGCCTCGGCAACTCTGGCGGTTTACGTCGCCTCGAGCGTCCGGCTCGGCGAATCCCTGACGATCCCCGGTATCCTGACGCTCGAAAAGATCGCCGAGCTGGCGGAACGGACGTTTGACCTCTTCATCTCCGCCCAGTACGCGGTCATCCTGGCGATGGTCCCGCTCCTGGTCGCCGGCTCGATCGCGGAGGAGAAGGCGAGGGGGACGCTCGGCCTGCTCCTGGCCGGCCGGCTGAGCTCGGCCGAGATCGTCGCCGACAAGCTGGCCGCGCGGATGCTGACGGTCGGGGTCATGCTGCTGGCCGGCGTCCCCGTGCTCGCCCTGATCGGCCTGCTGGGCGGGATCGACCCGGCCCGGCTGGGGCTCTGCTACCTGGGGACGGCCACCTCGGCCTGGTTCGCCGCCTCGCTGTCGATCCTGGTCTCGGCCCACGCCCGGTCGGCGGGCGGGGCGATCGTCGGGGCCTACGCCGCGATGCTCGGCTGGATCGCGGCGCCGCCCTGGCTGGTGGTGTCGCTCGATCGGCCGGGCCTGCCGGCGTCCGCCGGCCGGATCTTGCCGGTCGCCCGCGAGCTGGCGCGGTCGAGCCCGCTCTCGCTCCGGGCCCCGAGAGAAGCCTGGGGACCCTGGGCGACGGCGCCCGGCGGATGGGAATGGATGATGGGCGAGATGTCGAGCTTGCAGGCCGTCGGCGGCCTGGCCCTGTTCGCCCTGGCGGCCTGGCGGCTCCGGCCGTCCTACCGGGCGCAGGTCGGGGCGGACCCGGCGAGGCGTCGCGGGCGGGTCGGGCGATGGCTGGGGCTCCGAGGGGCCTCGAAGCCCCCCTGCGGCGACGACCCGATCGCCTGGAAGGAGCGTTACGCCCCCGAGTCGGCCTGGATGTCGCGGCTGGTCCTGCTCGTGTCGTTGGCCCTGATCGTCCATTCGACGGTCAATAACGCCATCTACAACGTCGGCGCACTCTATCTGACCCATCATCGAGAGAAATATTACGCCCTCGAAGAGATGTTCGTCCACGGCCTCGACCTCGGCCCCTGGGGCGCCGACGGCGCGCAGCGGGCCGGGCTGAATTACCAGCTCTGCGAGTCGGCCGCGCTCCTGTACTTCGCCGCGCTGGTGGCCGTGGCGATCCTGGCGGCGTCGGGCGTGGCGGGCGAGCGGGCCCGGGGGACGTGGGAGGGGCTGCTGAGCACCCCGCTCGACCGCCGGGCGATCGTCCGGGCGAAGATCTGGGGGGCGATCCGGGCGGTCCGGCCGCTCCTCGGCCTGGCCGGGTTCTTCTACCTGACCTCGATGGCGGCGACGGCGATGCACCCGGTCGGCTTCGTGCTCGGGGTGGCGATGGTGGCGTCGTTCGTCTGGATCGCGGCGGCGGCGGGGACGTACGCCTCGGCCCGGTCGAAGGACGCCAATCGGGCGATCGGGCGGACGGCGCTGATCCTGGCGGCGGTCGAGCTGGTGCCGGCGGCGATCCTGTTCCCGATCGCCGGCGGCGCGGCGGCGCTGGTCACCTCGCCGATGCTCGCGATGACGATGCCGATCTCGCGGATGCACTTCCAGGGACTGTCGCGGGTCATCCGGGTCGAGCCGTCGGCGATCGCGGCGATCGTGATCGCGCCGGGGGCGGTGCTCGGTCGCGCGATCGGGGCTTGGCTGCTGACGAGGGCCGCGCTCCGGCGGGTCGAGCGGGAGCGGGGCTGATGGGGACCGGGGCGACGGCCGGCACGGCCGGATTCTTCTTGCTTCCTCGGGCGGGTGGGGGAGAGACTTATGGATGCCAATCAAACGGGCGTCGGGCCCGCATGCGTCTCCTCCCGGGGAGTGTCGAATGTCCCCTCCCGCCCGCAAGCTCTCGGTGACGATGCCCGTCGCCGGGGTCCACCACTGCCCGGGCGACCTCGCCTCGGCCTGCTGCCCGGGATGCGACCATCACCTGGGCCTCACCCAGCCCGAGTCCGAGGAGCCCGCCAGGCTCATCGGGACCTGCCCCGAGTGCGGGCGCTGGTACTTGCTCGACTGGCATCCCGGCTCCAGCGAGGGGCTGATGGTCCTGCTGCCCGATCACCAGGACCTGCTCCGGATCTTCCGGGCCCTCGGGATGACCGGGCCCTGCTCCGAGGGCCATGATGGCGGCGGACCTTCGGCCTCCGGCTAGCATTTCCCCGATCGATTCCGGCATGATCGTTGGACCGATGGACGGATCGGACGATCCCCGAGCGGCCGTCGATTCGATCGGATTCGGCACGATCATCGCGGAGAACCTCCATGCGTCCCGGACCCCTCGACCCCGAACAGCTCGCCCGGTATGAACGCGACGGCTACCTCCCGATCGAGGGGCTGTTCGAGGCCGACGAGATCGCCCTCCTGCTCCGCTCGGCCCGCGAGGACCGGGCGCTCGACCAGCACTCGTTCGGCAAGGCCGACGGCGAGGGGGGAAGGGTCCGGCTCTCGCTCTGGAACCACCCGGGCGACGGGATCTACGGGATGTTCGCCCGCTGCCGGAGGGTGGTCGACGCCTGCGAGCAGATCCTCGACGACGAGGTCTATCATTATCATTCCAAGATGATCATGAAGGACCCGCTCGTCGGCGGGGCGTGGGCCTGGCACCAGGATTACGGGTACTGGAATCAGAATGGCGTGCTGTCGCTGACGAATTACCCAGCTGAATACAGCTTGTTTTCAGGACTTTCCGCCAACGAAAACGCCCCGACCATTCGGTCGAGGCGCGTTGGGCTTCGAGTCGGATTCGATCAGGCAGCGGTCGCATGTTGTCGCTCACGCCTTCGATGAGCCGCCCGGATGCCGAGAACCGTGATACTGACCACCAGCAATGCGAGGGTCGATGGTTCCGGGGCGGGTGTCGGAGACCCGTTTGGGGTCAGCAGGAACGACTGCGTTTTTCCGTCGAGTGTCCCTTTGGCGATGATGTCGCCGAGATCATCGATGTTCAAAGCATCGGTGAGATGGATGTTCAACGAACTTGCAATCTCGCCGTTTAGGTCCGTAGGGATGGGTGGATAATCCCCACTCTTGATCTGGTAAATGACGGCATTGTAGCCATACTGCTGCCCAACAACAAATCCAGACGAATTAATATCGTGAATCGGAAAGCCGGGAGCAACGGATTCCCAATTTGGGGTTACTTCATTAATATATTCAGACCCGACATCCAGTCGATAGAAAGAAATCGATCCCAGTGGCGAGGAGAACGTATATTCCGCTCTTACGTCGCTCCCGGTTGGGGGCGGCGTGGGATAGGACACATTGAATGAAATGATTGCCTTCTCGAAGGCATAAGTATGGCTCCCGTCACCGCTCGTGACGGCGTCGGTCGCCCCCGATGAATCCTGATGGAACGTGTAGCTGCTCCCCAGATTCGTCACGTTGAACATCGTGGCGGCGTCTGCCCAGGTGGCAACGCTCAACACCGTCACCAGAGCGGTCAGGGCGACGATTCGGCGGGCAATTGGGACGACCATGTTAACACTTCCCTGTGGGCGGCGTACCGATTCCTTGAGGAGCAGGATCATGGTCCTGCAACGAGCCTTTGTCAATCCCGCTTGTCGGTCCATGCATGACCGCCAGCACGCCCTGCTTGACAATCAAGTATTTAACAGGTCTCGCGGCGATGTGCTGTTCCCGGACCTGGTCAGCGTCTTCATCGCGGTCGACCCCTGCACCCGGCGGAACGGCTGCCTCCAGGTGATCCGGGGGTCGCACAAGCTGGGCCGGGTCGACCACTCGCTGACCGGCGACCAGGCCGGCGCGGACCTGGAGCGGGTCGAGAAGGTCCTGGAACGCCTGCCGCTGGTCCACGTCGAGATGAGGCCGGGCGACGCCCTGTTCTTCCACCCCAACACCCTGCACCGCTCCGACCGGAACGCCTCGCCCGACCCCCGCTGGAGCCTGATCTGCTGCTACAACGCCCGGCACAACGACCCGTACAAGGACTCGCACCACCCCCGCTACACCCCCCTGAGCAAGGTGGACGACCGGATGATCCGCGAGGTCGGCGTCAGGCGGTTCGCCGACGACCCCGGCGACGTCGCCTGGCTCGACCCCGACCGCGACGCCAGCGGCCGGTCGCCGGCGACCGAGCGGCCCGCGACCGGAGACCCGGCGTCGAGTCCGTCTCCCTCTCCCTTTGGGAGAGGGCCGGGGTGAGGGTCGTCGCCGGACGAGCGATCGTCGATCGAGCCCCGTCCTCCGGCCCCTCACCGATGCGACGCCCCTCACCCCCGGCCCCTCTCCCAAAAGGAGAGGGGAGGAAGAAGGGGCCGAAGATCGAAAATGTGTCGGTCGGTCAGCCCGGAGGGAGAGGGGAGGAAGACGGGGCCGCGGGCCGGCCCGTGGGGGCGGGCGCGGAGGCATAATCACCCTGGGCAACTTGCGGCCTCTCGCGAGTCTCGGTATTGTCGAGACGTCCCCTCTCATCTTGATCCGAAACCCTTCCGCCCCAGCGAGGTTGTGCCATGTTCGCGACACGAGCCCCCCGCCTCGGAGCACTGCTGACGCTGGCCCTGGCCGCGTCCCTCGGGATGTCGACGTCCGCGCCCGCGCAGGCGACCAAGGCGGAGGTCAAGGCCAAGAAGGCGAAGGAGGCGGTCCGGGAGAAGGACGCGCCCAAGGGGCTGGTCGACATCAATTCGGCCTCGGCCGAGGAGTTGCGGACGCTGCCCGGGATCGGCGAGGCCCACGCCCGGAAGATCATCGACGGCCGGCCGCACAAGTCCCTCGCCGACCTGGCCGGCGCCGGGGTCCCGGCCTCGACGATCGAGAAGATCAGGCCCCTGGCCGACGCCAAGCCGCTCCCCGACCCGGTGGACGTGAACGCCGACCCGCTCGCGAAGCTGGAGACGCTCCCCGGCGTCGGCCCGGCGCTGGCCCGGGAGATCGTCGCCGCCCGGCCGATCGCCGGGTACGACGACATCGCCAAGCTCAAGGGGATCGGGCCGGCGAAGCTCGACGCCCTCAAGGGCCGGCTCAAGTTCGCCGGCTCGGCCCCCGCCGCGAAGGCCAAGGCCGAGGAGAAGGCCGCCGTCGCCAAGAAGGAGATGGCCAAGGCCAAGGTCGAGGAGGCGAAGTCCAAGGTCGAGGAGGCCAAGGCGTCCGAGGACGACGCGAAGGCCGCCGAGGCCAAGGCCAAGGCCAAGGTCGCCAAGGCCAAGGACGCCCCCAGGCCGGCGCCCGCGCCCGGCGCCAAGGTCAACATCAACAAGGCGAGCAAGGAAGAGCTCGACTCCCTCTTCGGGATCGGCGAGGTCCGCGCCCAGGCGATCATCGACGCCCGCCCCTTCGCCTCGGTCGAGGACATCATGAAGGTCAAGGGGATCAAGGAGTTCGAGTTCAACAAGATCAAGGACCGGATCACCGTCAAGTGACCGAAGCGACCGCCCGGCGACCCCTGAACGATCCCGCGAGGCCCCCTCGATGACCCGACCGGCGACCCGGATGATCGTGCTCCTGACGGCCGCGGCCCTGACCTCGGCCGGCCCCGCGCTCGCCTGGGGCCCTCAGGGGCACCGGGTGATCGCCCGGGTCGCCGAGGGGCGGCTCTCGCCGACGGCCCGGCTCGCCGTCCGGGAGCTGCTCCACCCCGGCGACACCCTCCCCGACGTCGCCGACTGGGCCGACCACGACGGCCACACCGCCGTCCCCAACAGCGCCCCGTGGCACTACATCAACGTGCCGATCGGCGACGCCCACTTCGACCCCCGGCTGATCCGCGACGACAAAAACGTGGTCGCCCGGATCGAGCACTTCCGCAAGGTCCTGGCCGACAAGTCGAGGCCGAAGCAGGAGCGCCAGCGGGCGCTCCTGTTCCTGGTCCACTTCGTCGAGGACGTCCACCAGCCGCTGCACGTCGGCGACAACAACGACCACGGCGGCAACGACACCCAGGTCCAGTTCTTCAACGAGGGGACGAACCTCCACCGGGTCTGGGACTCGGACCTGATCCACAAGGTCGGCGGCAACGACCGCGCCTGGGTCGACCGGATCGAGCGGGTCATCACGCCCGAGAGCGTCAAGGTCTGGTCGAAGGGCTCGGTCGACGACTGGGCCGACGAGAGCCTGCAGGTCGCCAAGCTCGCCTATCGAGACCCCGCCGGCTCGCCCGGCCCGTTCGCCAGCGGCAAGGTCCTGGGCGAATCCTACGTCCGCCGGATGGAGCCCCTCCTGATCGAGCAGATGGCCCGGGCCTCGGTCCGCCTGGCGGACGAGCTGAACGCGATCTTCCGCTGAGCGCCGGGCCGACGAGTCAAGCCTTTCGGGCCGACGCTTTTGGAGTGCGGGAGCTTGCTCCCGCTTTGGGCCCCGGAGCTTGCTCCGGGCGCGACCGGCCCGGCTCGCGGAGCAAGCTCCGCTCCGGAAGGCGGGAGCAAGCTCCCGCACTCCAGAGGGACGCCCCCTTGGGCCTCGCCAGGAAAGAGTGTCGAGGGGTCAGCCTCGGATCGCCTTCAAGTACCGATCCGCCGACCTCTGGACCACCTCTTTCGCCTTGCTGGGCACGATCCCCTTGCCCCGGGTGAAGAAGGCACCATAAAGGCGGTCGTAGGCGAGGGGTTCGAGGCGCTCGACGACCTGGCGGATCGTCGGGGCGTTGAGGGGGATGTAGTTGGGATAGCTGTACATGAACGTGACCTGCTTCGGGTCCATGCAGATCTGCGGCTGGTCGCCGGCCATGAGCGCCCCCCGGCCGTCGGCGCCCTTGGGCCAGTGGAGGACCTGGTAGCCCGTGAAATGGCCGCCGGTGCTGACCAGCTTCAGGCCGTCGCGGAGTTCGAGGGTCCGGCCCGACCAGAACCGGACGGCGGGGTCGGGCCGCATCACCCAGGGGCGCTCGGCCTCGTGGATGTGGATCGGGGCGTCGCCGAAGGCCCGGCTCCACTCGACCATCGACGTGTAGTAATGCGGGTGCGAGATCGCGATCTCGGCGATCCCGCCCAGCTCCTTGACCCGGGCGATCGTCGGCCCGTCGATCAGGCCCACGCAGTCCCAGAGGATGTTGCCCTTCGGCGTCTGGATCAGGAACGCCCGCTGGCCGATCCCGAACTTCGGCTCGGTGTTGATCGAGTAGAGGCCCGGCTCCTCGGCCTTGATGGTGTTCCTGTGCGTCGAGCGGAGCGCCTCCAGGGTCGTCCACCGCTGCCCCTCGGGCGGGACGTACTGGCGCTCGTCGTCGCAGATCGGGCAATTCGCGGGGGGCTTCTCCGACTCGGCGAACTGGCTCCCGCACGTCGAACAGAGATAGGGCGTCCCCACGATTGCCTCCTTCCCGGCCTCGGCCGATTTCGCCAGCCCGGCCGCCGCCAGCGCGGCGGCCCCGGTCGAGCAACCCTTCAGGAACGTCCGGCGCGATCGCTTCGGTGTCATGATGTCGATCTCCCTTTTCCACCAGCCTCCGCCCGACGGCAACTCCCGGGCCGGGGCCATCGCACCACGACCCGTGCCCCGTCCTCGACTCGCGAGGCTATCCGCCGCCCGGCCCCGGTTATCGCGCGACCGAGCGGATGAACGCGATCAGGTCGGCCAGCCCTTGCGGGTCGACCTCGCGGTCGAGCCCCTCGGGCATCAGCGAGAGGCCGGTCGAGGCGACCTCCTCGATCTGACCCCGGGGGACGACGTCGACCGCCCCCTCGGCCCGCTTCAGGGTGACGGCGCCCGCCGACTCCTCGGCGATCAGGCCCGAGAACGTCCGGCCGTCCTTCGTCGTCACGACGTAGTTCATCGCATTAG
>JAJYDH010000720.1 GCA_021777685.1 Planctomycetota bacterium
CGGCTGCCGACCGAGGCCGAGTGGGAGTACGCCGCCAGGGCCGGGACCACGACCCCCTACTCGTTCGGCGAGAGCGCCGACGAGCTGGGCGATTATGCCTGGTACGTCGAGAACTCCGAGAAGCCGATGCCCGTCGGCAAGAAGAAGCCCAACCCCTGGGGCCTCCACGACATCCACGGCAACGTCGCCGAGTGGTGCATCGACCTCTACAAGGCCGACGCCTACGCCGAGTTCGCCAGGATGCCCCAGCCGGTCAAGGGGCCGGTGATCCTGCCGACCGCGAGGGAATATCCCTACGTCGCCCGGGGCGGCTCGTGGGACGACGACGCCGACAAGCTCCGCTCGGCCTGCCGGAACTTCTCCAACCCCGAGTGGTCGGTGCAGGACCCCCAGCGGCCCCAGAGCATCTGGTGGCACACCGACGCCACCCGGGTCGGCTTCCGCGTGGTCCGGCCGCTGGAGGAGCAAGAAAATCTCAAGGGGGTCCGCTCGCTGGTTGTGAAGGGCAAAGGGACCCGCTAGGCTACGATTCGAGCCCCTGCGGCCCGATCCGTCGTGCATCCCACCGTCCGCCCGATCGACCATCAGAACGTCCCGGAGACCGTCGCCATGACCGATCCCGTCGGCAATTCGAGCGCCTCCCGGCGCGACTTCCTCAGGACCGGCGCCGCCATCGCCGCCGCGGCCCAGTTCGGCGCCCTCTCGAACGCTCACGCGGCCGGGAGCGACGTCATCAAGGTCGGCCTGGTCGGCTGCGGGGGCCGGGGGAGCGGGGCCGCCGAGCAGTCGATCAACTCGTCCTCGAACGTCAAGCTCCACGCGATGGGCGACCTCTTCAGGGACCACCTGAACGGCTGCCACGAGAAGCTGAGCAGGTTCGGCGACAAGGTCGACGTCGCCGAGGATCGCAAGTTCGTCGGCTTCGACGCCTATGAGAAGGTGATCGCCTCGGGCGTCGACCTGGTCATCCTCGCCACGCCGCCCGGCTTCCGCCCGGCCCACATCAAGGCCGTGATCGAGGCCGGCAAGAACCTGTTCTGCGAGAAGCCCGTCGCCGTCGACGGCCCCGGCATCCGGACCGTCCTGGCCGCCGCCGAGATGGCCAAGGCCAAGAACCTGGCCGTCGTCGCCGGGACCCAGCGCCGCCACCAGGCCGGCTACATCGAGGTCATGAAGCGCGTCCGCGACGGCGCCCTCGGCGACCTCGTCACCGCCCAGTGCTATTGGAACCAGGGCGGCCTCTGGAAGGTCGACCGGACGCCGAAGATGTCCGACCTCGAATACCAGATCCGCAACTGGCTCTATTACACGTGGCTCTCGGGTGACCACATCTGCGAGCAGCACGTCCACAACCTCGACGTGGTCAACTGGGCGATGGACGCCCACCCCGAGAGCTGCGTCAGCCTCGGCGGCCGACAGGTCCGCACGGCGCCGATCTGGGGCAACATCTTCGACCACTTCGCCACCGAATACACCTATCCCGGCGGGATCGTCACCTCCAGCCAGTGCCGCCAGATCGACGGGTGCGCCAACAACGTCTCCGAGACGATCGTCGGCACCAAGGGGATCGCGCATCTGTCCCCCGGCAACTACCGCTCGAAGGCCTTCCAGGGCGGCCGGATTCGGATCCAGAACGAGCGCAACCCCTACGAGCAGGAGCACATCGACCTGGTCGACAGCATCCGATCGGGCAAGCCGCTCAACGAGCTGAAGACCGTGGCCGAGAGCACCCTGACGGCCATCATGGGCCGGATGTCGGCCTACACCGGCCAGAAGGTGACGTGGGAGCAGGCGCTCAACTCCAAGCTCGAGCTGATGCACAAGGTCCTCGACTTCGGCATGGAGTACAAGGTCCCGCCGGTCGCCGTCCCCGGCGACACCCCGCTGATCTGATCGGGATCGAGAGGGCGAGACGATTCGACCGACGCCACGGGTCTCCCTCGATGGGACGACCCGTGGCGTCCATTCCATTCGGATTCCACCCGACCAATCCCGCGAGGCTCGATCGATGATGAAGCGACTCGGAGGAATGCTCCTGGGCCTGGCCCTGGCGACGTTCGCCGCGCCGGCCTTCGGCGAGGACGCCAAGATCGTCCTGATCGCCGGACGGCCCAGCCACGGCAAGGGCGAGCACGAGTTCAACGCCGGCTGCAAGCTCATGGCGAAGTGCCTGAAGGAAGTCCCCGGCGTCAACCCGGTCTACGTCGGGGGCGGCTGGCCGTCGGACGAGAGCGTCTTCGACGGCGCGAAGGCCGTGGTCTTCTTCATGGACGGCGGCGGCGGCCACCCGATCATCCAGGGCGACCACCTGGCCAGGATCAAGAAGCTGATGGACCGGGGCGTCGGCCTGGTCTGCATGCACTACGCGGTCGAGATCCCCAAGGACAAGGGAGGGCCGGAGTTCCTCGACTGGCTCGGCGGCTACTACGAGAGCGGCTTCTCGACCAACCCCCACTGGAAGGCCGAGATCAAGAGCCTGCCCGACCACCCGATCGCCCGGGGGGTCAAGCCGTTCGCCGTC